>JBIKPY010000085.1:0-10421 GCA_044357185.1 Polaromonas sp. | reverse complement strand
CCCGCAGCTGAAGCTAAAACCACGGGCGGCACCAGCCCTGCGCCGGCTGCCAAGCCCAACGCCAATCCAGCTGCTCCCGCTAGCGCAACGCCAGCAGCCCCCGCCGCCAGGCCGGCTGTCTAAGCGCTTCTTTTTTAACTTTCAGCTCGGTTTTGCCTTAACGCAAGGCGTTCAAAAATCCCAGTTTTCCCGCACCAACAGACGCGTTGACAGACAGGTCAGCTCTTTTCAGACAACTGATCGAGGATGGCCGGGTTCTCCAGCGTCGAGGTGTCCTGCGGCATGGCGTCGCCCTTGGCAATGCCGCGCAGCAGGCGACGCATGATCTTGCCGCTGCGGGTCTTGGGCAGGTTATCGCCAAAGCGGATTTCCTTGGGTTTGGCGATCGGCCCGATCTCCTTGCCAACCCAATCGCGCAGCTCCTTGGCAATCGCTTTAGCTTCCTCTCCCGTAGGCCGGGGGCGCTTGAGCACCACAAAGGCCACGATGGCCTCGCCGGTCACGTCGTCTGGGCGGCCGACCACGGCAGCTTCGGCCACCAGTGCAGTGTGCGCCACCAGCGCCGACTCGATTTCCATGGTGCCCATGCGGTGACCGGACACATTGAGCACATCGTCAATCCGGCCCGTGATACGGAAGTAGCCACGGTCTTCACTGCGCACCGCGCCATCGCCGGCCAGGTAGTAAGTGCCGCCCATCTCTGCGGGAAAGTAGCTTTTGGCAAAACGCTCGGGGTCGTTCCAGATGGTGCGGATCATCGAGGGCCAGGGGCGCTTGATCACCAGCATGCCGCCGGAGCCGTTGGGCACGTCATGGCCGGCCTCATCAACGATGGCCGCCATGATGCCGGGCAGTGGCAGCGTGCAACTGCCGGGCACCAGCGGCGTAGCGCCTGGCAGCGGGGTCATCATGTGACCGCCGGTTTCGGTCTGCCAGAAGGTGTCCACGATCGGGCACTTCTCGTGGCCGATGTTTTTGTAGTACCACATCCAGGCTTCGGGGTTGATGGGCTCACCCACCGAGCCGAGGATGCGCAGGCTGCTCAAGTCCGACGCATCCGGATGCACTTTAGGGTCAGCTTCAGCTGCTTTGATCAGTGAGCGAATCGCCGTCGGTGCGGTGTAAAACACGCTGACCTTGTGGCGCTCGATCATTTGCCAGAAGCGTCCGGCATTCGGGTAGGTCGGAATGCCTTCAAAAATCACCTGGGTGGCGCCGGCGGCCAAGGGACCGTAGGCCACATAAGTGTGGCCGGTGATCCAACCGATGTCAGCGGTGCACCAGAACACATCGCTAGGGCGGATGTCAAAGGTCCAATCCATCGTCAGCTTGGCCCACAGCAAATAGCCGCCGGTGCTGTGCTGCACGCCCTTGGGCTTACCCGTTGAGCCGGAGGTGTAAAGAATGAAGAGCGGATGCTCAGAGCCCACAAATTCAGGCTCACACACGGCGGACTGAGCGGCCATGCCTTCGTGCATCAGGCTGTCGCGACCGGCCACCATGTTGCAGGCGGTCGGGGTGCGCTGGTAAACAATGACGTTCTTGATAGATTCGCAACCGCCCAGCGCAATGCCTTCGTCAACAATCGCTTTCAAAGGCAACTCTTTGCCGCCGCGCAACTGGTAGTTGGCGGTGATGACCGCCACGGCACCGGCGTCCTGGATACGCTCTTGCAGGCTCTTGGCAGAAAAACCGCCAAACACCACCGAGTGCGTTGCACCAATCCGGGCGCAGGCCTGCATGGCCACCACGCCTTCGACCGTCATAGGCATGTAGATGACCACACGGTCGCCCTTTTTCACACCCATGCCCTTGAGCACATTGGCAAACTGGCAGACCTTGGCGTGCAGTTCCTTGTAGGTGACGTTTGTCACCTTGCCGTCATCGCTTTCAAAGATGATGGCTTTTTGCTGTTCGGTCGCGGTGCCCAGATGGCGATCCAGGCAGTTGTAAGAAGCATTGATCAGGCCATCGTCAAACCACTTGTAAAACGGCGCTTTGGACTCGTCCAGTGTGCGGGTGAAAGGTTTTTTCCAGCTCAGGTTCTCGCGGGCCAGACGGGCCCAGTAGCCCTCAAAATCCGTTTCGGCTTCTTTGCAAAGTGCATCATAGGCAGCCATGCCTGAAATGCGAGCATGTTTGACAAAGGCCGGGGCCGGATTGAAAACCCGGTTTTCTACCAGTGTTGACTCAATGGCCGATTGCGGTGCACTCATGAGTTGTCTCCTCTTTATCTCGATTATAAAAATTCCTAACCAAAGCTAAATGTCGCGGCTGGCACTTACAAGCCACTGACTGGCGCCAAGCTTACAAACACCTGCTGCCGCGGCGGCCAATTTGAAACCCCTACAATTTTGAATTAAACACCGAAAACACCATGACCGACCCAAAACCCAAAACCCCACACGCATTGCGCCCCGTTCCACGCTTTATCTTTGCCAGCCGCTGGCTTCAGTTGCCTTTGTACATTGGCTTGATCGTGGCGCAAGGTGTCTACGTTTTTCACTTTCTCGTGGAATTGCTGCACCTGGTAGAGGCTGTATTTGGCAGCCAGACCGCGTTGCAGGCACTGGTCAGCAGCATCGGCTACAAAACCGATGTGGCCATCACCTCGCTCAACGAGACAGTGATCATGCTGGTGGTGCTGGCGCTGATTGACGTGGTCATGATCTCCAACCTGCTGATCATGGTGATCGTCGGCGGATACGAAACCTTTGTCAGCCGCATGAACCTGGAAGACCACCCGGACCAGCCCGAATGGCTGAGCCACGTGAATGCCTCGGTGCTCAAGGTCAAACTGGCCACTGCCATCATCGGCATCAGCTCCATCCACCTGCTCAAGACCTTCATCAACGCGGCCAACTATGACCTGAAAGTGTTGATGTGGCAAACCATCATCCACATCGTGTTCCTGCTCAGTGCCCTGGCCATTGCCTACACCGACAAACTGATGGTGCGCGACGGCAGCGCTGAGCACTGAACAACAAGTCAAGAAACACGCCCATGACCACGAACATTCAACAAGAAGACCTGATCGAATCGGTGGCTGCAGCACTGCAATTCATCAGCTACTACCACCCGGCCGATTTCATTGCACACCTGGCGCGCGCCTACGAGCGCGAACAAAGCCCGGCAGCCAAGGACGCCATTGCGCAGATCCTGACCAACTCCAAGATGAGCGCCACCGGCCACAGGCCGATCTGCCAGGACACCGGCATCGTCAACGTCTTCATCAAGCTTGGCATGGATGTTCGCTTGACCGGATTTACCGGCAGCTTTGAAGACGCCGTCAACGAGGGCGTTCGTCGCGGCTACAAGCACCCTGACAACACCCTGCGTGCCAGCGTTGTCGCCGACCCGCATTTCAAGCGTGCCAACACGCAGGACAACACACCGGCTGTGATCTTCACCGAGCTGGTGCCCGGTAACACCATGGAGGTGACGGTGGCAGCCAAGGGCGGCGGCTCCGAAAACAAAAGCAAATTGGCCATGCTCAACCCGGGCGACTCCATCGTGGACTGGGTGCTCAAAACCGTCCCCACCATGGGCGCCGGTTGGTGTCCGCCCGGCATGCTGGGCATCGGCATTGGCGGCACTGCAGAAAAAGCCGTTCTTCTAGCCAAAGAAAGCCTGATGGACGACATCGACATGTACGAGCTGCAAGCCAAAAGCGCGGCCGGCAAGCGGCTTGACCAGGTCGAGGAAATGCGCCTGGAGCTGTTTGACAAAGTCAATGCGCTGGGCATCGGTGCGCAAGGCCTTGGCGGGCTGACCACTGTGCTCGACATCAAGATCAAGCTCTACCCGACGCACGCCGCCGGCAAGCCGGTCGCCATGATTCCCAACTGCGCAGCCACGCGCCACGCGCACTTTGTGCTCGACGGCAGCGGCCCGGCCTACCTGACGCCGCCCAGCCTGGACCTCTGGCCGCAAGTTCAGTGGGCACCCGATTACGTCAAAAGCAAAAAGGTCAACCTGGACTCGCTCAGCAAGGTGGAAGTCGCCAGCTGGAAGCCGGGTGACACCCTGCTGCTCAGCGGCAAAATGCTCACCGGCCGCGACGCCGCCCACAAGCGGATTCAACAGATGCTGGCCAAGGGCGAAAAGCTGCCGGTGGATTTCAGCAACCGGGTGATTTACTACGTCGGACCGGTAGACCCGGTCGGCGACGAAGCCGTGGGCCCCGCCGGCCCGACCACTTCCACCCGCATGGACAGCTTCACCGAAATGATGCTGGGCCAGACCGGCCTGATCGCCATGATAGGCAAGGCCGAGCGCGGCCCGGTCGCCATCGAAGCCATCCAAAAACACCAGAGCGCCTACCTGATGGCCGTGGGCGGCGCCGCCTATTTGGTCAGCAAAGCCATCAAGAGCGCCAAGGTCATCGGCTTTGCCGACCTGGGAATGGAAGCGATCTACGAGTTTGATGTGGTCGACATGCCCGTGACCGTGGCAGTGGACGCCGGCGGCACCAGCGCCCACATCACCGGTCCGGCTGAGTGGCAAAAGAAAATTGCTAGCGGTCAGTACAAGCAGATCCCGGTCAAGGCGATATGAAGCTAAGGCAAGCCGACCGTGAGCTCAGTGCAAATGCCTTGGCTTGCGCCCGCCGCCGTGGCCTGAGCCCCCGGGAGAGCCGCCCTGCCCGCGTGGCGGCTTGCCCAGCTGCATCGAATTGACCAAGGAGTCAAAGCGCCGCTCAAACAATTTGTCCACCGCGGTCACCACCTCGCCCAGTTCAGTGGCGTCAAAGTGCCGCTCCATCAAAGCGATGGTGTCTTGCACCAGCAAATCGCGCTGCACCTGCATGATGGCAGCCGGCGTCGGCCCGACAAAGTACATGGCAAAGTCGTCCCGGGCGTCTTCCCCGTTGCCATCCTCTTCTTCTTCGTCGTCATAGTCAGCGTCGTAAAAAGTGACCTCGATGGGCGCACCTCTTTCAGCCAGATCATTCAGGCCCATGCACATCTCATCAAGCACCTGACGAAAGTCTTCGTCCCCCGACACCGTCCAGCAAAGATGCAGCAAATGCGTCTCTACATCCAACCGGATGCCGGGCTCTTCCTCGTATGCGCTGGCGGCGCCATCGGCCAGGGACTTGGCCCCGGCGTAAGTCCACAAGGGCTTGAGCGCTTCTTGCAACTGGTCAAAACCGACATCAGCACGCAGGGGCACTTCGCCGTGGACATGGATTTCAAAAGGAGCGTTGTAACGGGGCATGGTTTGATCTTACCCATTTCGGGTGAACTGGTGCCTGGGACGGGGGTCGAACCCGTACGCCCGCTATTAACGAAGCGGCGGATTTTAAGTCCGCTGTGTATACCAATTTCACCACCCAGGCGAAGGGTCTATTGTCACCAAAAAACCCCCCGGTTTAGCGCCACCCGCAAAAGCAGTTGGCACAGCTCAAAAAATATTTTTAAACCGCTACGGGCTCAGGCCTGCATCAGGCTGACGGCCTGAAACAGCGAGCGCAAGCTGGCTTCGTCGATGTTGCGGGTGATAAACACCAGGCGCGAGCCGGTGTCTGCGCTGGGCCAGCGGTCCAGAGGCAGCGGCGGGTGAAACACATGGCCCACGCCCTGCACCACCACCGGATTGCCCTCGACATTGACGATCCCCTTGACGCGCAGCAAGTCCTTGCCGCGCAGCGAGATCACCAGCTCCATCGCCGCTGAAAAAGTGGCCCAAGTGAAAGGCGCATCAAAACGCAGTGACAAGGTCTTGACGGCCGGGTCGTGCCGGGCCGGCAGCCGCTGACCCAGATAGGCGGCTGGCTCGTCACCCGCCGTACGGGCTTTCAGCTCGCCCAGAAAATGCAGGGTGTCGTCCCCGGCCCGGGCACTCGTAAGCCCGATGCCGATCAAATCTGCCGGGTCTATCTCGCCCTGGCTGCAACGCCGGATGTCGGCACGCGGGTTGATCAGGGCAATGGCCGCTGTCAGCTCGGCCATGGCGGGCTCGGTGGACAGGTCGCATTTGGTCAGAAAAATACGGTCGGCCAGGGCAATCTGGTGCTCGGGCTCAGGGAACTCGGCCAGCTGCGTCAAGGCATTGGCCGCGTCCACCAGCGTGACCACGCCGTCCAGACGGTAGTGCGCGCCCAGCATGGTGTCGCTGGCCAGGGTTTGAATGACCGGGGCCGGATCGGCCAGGCCGGTGGTTTCGATGATGACGCGGTCAAAGTCTGGAATCTGGCCGGCCCGCCGTTCGCCGAACAGCTCTCTCAACGTTTCCTGCAAGTCTGTGCGCACCGAGCAGCACAGGCAGCCATTGGCCAGCAGGCTAATATTCTCAGACGACATCTTGACCAGGTCATTGTCAATGCCGATCTCGCCGATCTCGTTGATCACCACGGCCACCCGGTTCATGTCCGGGTGACGCAGCAAACGGGTGATCAGCGTGGTCTTGCCGCTGCCCAGAAAACCGGTGACGAGGGTGACCGGGATTTTCCCGGCCAGGGGGTCGCGCTTCATCGCGGGGGCAGGCGCGCTCAGAGATTCATTTCCAGGATGTACAGGCCGCCGCCAAAGCGGTCCACGGTGTAGACCAGTTTGCGGTCATCGACAAACACGTCGTTGAGCTGAACCGCACCCGCCGGAGCCAGACGCGGCGTGCCCGGCACAAAATAAGCCACCTCTTCAACTTGGTAGGGGTTGCTGGTGTCATAAACACGCACACCGGCATTGAAGAAAGTGCCAATGGTCAGTGTGTCTGACTGAAAAGAGACGGGCAGCGGCAGGTTCTCGTGGAGGTTGTGCGCGCCAAAGCGGCCGCCGCGTTTGGCAAAAGCGTCATACGGCGGCGCAGGAAAGGTGGAGATGGGCACGGGGTTGGCGTCCGAGCGGGCGTCGACCATCCAGACCAGCTTGGGCCAGTCCTTGCCGTCGTCCTGCACACACTCGTCGCTGACCACCCAGAGACCGCGCTCAAACAGCGGCAGCACGGTGTGCGTGAAACCGTTGAACGGTGGCGAATGGTTCCAGTGCGACACCATCTTGATGTCTGAAGGCTTGGAGATGTCGAGCACGATGGCGCCGCCGTCGATGTAGCCCACATAAGCGCGGTCGGGGCGCTGGGGAAACACATTGGTGTTGTGCGCCCGAAAGCCGGTGTCAAACTGCGACGGCAGGCGGGCCGGCGGCGGCGTGGTGTCACCCACGCGTGTACCCGGGTACCACCAGCGTCCGCTCTCTTGCGGCTTGGCCGGGTTGGAGATGTCGATGATGCGGTAGATCTGATCGTCTTTGGGGTTGTGCGGCTGAAAGTCGTGCGCGCCAGAAGCCATGTGCACCGTCTTGCCGTCCACAAACCAGACCGCATGAACGCCGCGCGAATAAGGGCCGGAGCAATCGAAATGCGAAATAAGTTTGGGTTGCTCGGGAATTGAAATGTCATAAACATTGAAGCCGGCCGGCTTCATGTTGACTTCTTTGGTCTGGTTGGCCACCACCATAAGGTTGCCCACCACGTCCAGGGAATTGGAGCGCACCTTCATGTGCGGCAACTCGGTTTGCACAATCACACGCGGGTTCTTCGGGTCGGTGACATCAACACCGGTGAAGTTTTTGGGAGCCGACTCGTGCGCCATCCACAGGATGCGCCGGCCGTCATCGGTTTTTTGCATGGCGATGCCCTCGCCCATGCCGCCAAAGCCATCGAGCTCGTGGTGCGCCACCAGCGTCATGTTGTGGGCCATGGTTTGCTGGGCGCGGTTCTTAGGGGTCATCATCTCTGGCGTGGTCATCCTGGGCTTTCAAAAAATGGTGGCTTGTGTTCAGTGTTTCGAGGCGGCTTAATCGGCCTTGATACCGTTGTCCTTGATGACTTTGTTGTATTTCACAAACTCAGCGCGTACATAGTTGTTGAAGTCAGCCGGCGAGTTGCCCACGGACTCTGCGCCTTCTTTGGCAAAACGCTCCAGCACATCGGGTGACTTCAGCACGCGCAGTGTTTCTTTGTAAAGCTTGTCGACCACGGCGTTGGGCGTGCTGGCAGGTACAAACAGGCCAAACCAGGAGCTGATCTCGTAGCCGGTCAAACCAGCCTCCGCCAGGGTGGGCAAGTCAGGTGCTGCCGCAGAACGCTTGGCAGAGGTGACGCCCAAGGCGCGCAAACGGCCCGCCTTAACTTGCGACAAGACCGCAACAATGGGCGCAAACATGACCTGGATTTCCCCGGCCAGCAGTGCATTCACAGCAGGTCCAGCGCCTTTGTAAGGCACATGAACCAGGCGCGTGCCGGTGGCCGACTTGAACATCTCACCGGCCAGGTGGCTGGGCGCGCCATTTCCTGACGAACCAAAGTTCAGCATGTCGGGCTTGGTTTTGGCCAGTGCAATCAACTCCTTGACCGTGCTGGCCGGTACGCTGGGGTGTACCACCATGACATTGGGCACTTCAGCTACCAGTGTGACGGGCTTGAGGTCTTTGAGTGTGTCGTAGGGCAGTTTGGGATAAAGCTGGGGCGCAATCACAATGCTGGTCGACTGCCCCATCAACACGGTATAGCCGTCGCCTGCGGCCTTGGCTGTACCGTCCGCCGCGATGGTGCCGGAGGCACCCGCGCGGTTGTCCACCACCACCGACTGCCCCACTAACTCGCCCAGCTTGACGCCCACAATGCGCGCCAGAAAGTCAGCGCCACCGCCTGGCGCAGCAGGCACGATCAGGCGGATCGGTTTAGCAGGGTATTCGTTGGCAAAAGCGGCGCCGGCCAGGCAGAGCATGACGGCAGCAAATTGCAAACGGATGAGCGATGGCATGAGTTTCAAGGCTTGTCTCCTGTGTCAATTGGAAAAGTTAAACCAGCTGAGCTTAGGCGGGCGGGTGGCGCACGTCCAATGCTTATTTTGCCCACGACTATAGCAAGTCGCTATAGAGGCAAAAACCGATAAAAAATGTGGGATTGTGGAGGCGCGAGGCGGAGTCGAACCGCCCTAGCTGGATTTGCAATCCAGTGCATAACCGATTTGCTATCGCGCCGGTTTCCTAATGAAAAAGGACAGCATTTTGAAGTGCTGCCCTTTTAAATTTGGAGCGGGAGAAGAGTCTCGAACTCTCGACCTCAACCTTGGCAAGGTTGCGCTCTACCAACTGAGCTACTCCCGCAATGACAGCGCAAATTATAGCTTGGTTTTTCGGATGCCTTGAATCTGCGACAAAAATACTTTCAGGAAAAACCACGCCTGTGAAATCTCAATGCTTCACAGCGCCCGGTTGCGCCGGCACTGCAGCTGTTGCGGCTGCCGCCAGGGCCGCCGCCGCAGCCGCAGTGGCTGCAGTGGCCGCCGCGGCCAAAGCCACCTCTTCGTCAGACAGTGGCACAGGCATACGCTCCAGCGCCACGGCCAGCACCTGGTCAATCCATTTGACGGGAATGATCTCCAGGCCGCTTTTGACGTTGTCCGGAATCTCTTGCAAGTCCTTGGCGTTTTCTTCGGGAATCAGCACTGTTTTGATACCGCCGCGCAAAGCGGCCAGCAGCTTTTCTTTCAGCCCGCCAATGGCCGTGACTTCACCGCGCAGCGTGATCTCGCCGGTCATGGCCACGTCGCCGCGCACCGGAATGCCCGTGAGCGCCGACACAAATGCTGTGGTCATGGCAGCACCTGCGCTCGGGCCGTCTTTGGGGGTGGCGCCGTCGGGCACGTGAATGTGGATGTCGCGCTTTTCAAACATGTCGTCGCGAATGCCCAGCATGCGTGAGCGGCTGCGCACCACGGTGCGGGCGGCCTCGACAGACTCTTTCATCACGTCGCCCAGCGAGCCGGTGCGCGTGATCACGCCCTTGCCCGGCATGATGGCCGCTTCAATCGTCAGCAAGTCGCCACCGACTTCTGTCCAGGCCAGCCCAACGACCTGACCGATCTGGTTTTGATTTTCAGCGCGGCCGTAGTTGAACTTGCGAACGCCCAGGTAGTCATTGAGGTTGTCAGGGCTGACGACCACAGGGGCTTGCATTTTTTTAAGCTGAATACCCTTGACGGTTTTGCGGCAGATCTTAGAGAGCTCGCGCTCGAGAGAACGCACACCGGCTTCCCGCGTGTAGTAACGCACGATGTCGCGCACGGCCTGCTCGGAGATGTCGAGCTCGCCTTCTTTCACGCCATTGTTCTTGAGCTGCTTGGGCAGCAGGTAGCGCATGGCGATACTGGTCTTTTCGTCTTCGGTGTAACCCGACAGACGGATCACTTCCATGCGGTCCAGCAGGGCCGGCGGTATGTTCATGGAGTTCGAGGTGGCGACAAACATCACATCGCTCAGGTCGAAGTCCACCTCGACGTAGTGGTCGCCGAAGGTGTGGTTTTGCTCCGGGTCCAGCACCTCGAGCAGTGCGCTCGAAGGGTCTCCGCGGAAGTCGGTGCCAAGCTTGTCGATCTCATCGAGCAAAAACAGCGGGTTGCGCGTGCCGGCCTTGGT
>JBIKPY010000084.1:0-10691 GCA_044357185.1 Polaromonas sp. | reverse complement strand
CGAGGAGATGGACCGACTCATGGCCTGGCTGCCTGCCCATGTGCCGGCGGCGGCGATGGACCCTGCCATGGTCTCCATCGTGCACGGCGACTTCAGACTTGATAACCTCATTTTTCATCCTTCACAGCCGCGCATACTCGCTGTTCTGGACTGGGAACTCTCTACCCTGGGGCACCCGCTGGCCGACCTGAGTTACCACTGCATGGGCTGGCACATTCCCCCTGGCACATTTCGCGGTATCGGCGGCTTGGACTTGCCAAGCCTGGGTATTCCGACAGAAGCTGAGTACGTGCGACGTTACTGTGAGCGTACCGGGTTGAGTACGCCCGAGGCGGTTTTGAACGACTGGGATTTTTACCTCGCCTACAACCTGTTTCGCATGGCTGCGATTTTGCAAGGCATTGCCAAGCGTATCGAAGCGGGCACTGCTGCAAGTGCGCAGGCCGTGGCCTCTGCCGCAGGTGCACGGCCGCTGGCCCAGATAGCATGGCGCTTTGCGCAGCAAAGTCAGCGCTGACCGTCTGCAATCCGTTTGGCTTTGTACTAAAGTCAATCCTTTTTGTGCACTACATCAGGAAACACCATGATCAAGGTTTACTCATGGGCCACGCCCAACGGCCACAAGGTCCACATCATGCTCGAGGAGTGCGGTCTGCGTGAAGGCCGCGATTGGCAGGCCATCCCGGTCAATATCGGCAAGGGTGATCAATTTAAGCCCGAGTTTCTGGCCATCAGCCCGAACAACCGCATTCCCGCCATCGTGGACCCGAATGGTCCGGACGGCAAACCCATTTCACTGTTTGAGTCGGGCGCCATCTTGCTTTATCTGGCCGCCAAAACCGGCAAGTTTTTACCCGAAACAGACCGGCTGAAATACCAGGTGCTGCAATGGCTGATGTTCCAAATGGGCGGCGTCGGGCCCATGCTCGGGCAAACACATCACTTTCGCATTTATGCACCTGAAAAAGTCGAGTACGCGATCAACCGTTACACCAACGAAACCAAGCGCCTTTACGGCGTGATGGACAAGCAACTCTCCAGCCATAAATTCATCGCCGGCAATCAATACACCATCGCCGACATGGCCATCTTCCCCTGGCTGCGCAACTGGGCCAACCAGGGCATCGACTGGGCCGACTATTCGCACCTCAAGCGCTGGTTTGACCTGATCGCCGCCCGCCCGGCAGTTCAACGCGGTGTAGAGGTGTTGACCGCCCTGCGCCCCCCTGTGAACGACGCGCAAGCCAAAGAAATCCTGTTTGGCAAAACCCAGCTGGTGCGCCGCTGAGCGCACCAAAAAAACGAAATCGGGTAAAAACCGGTCTTATCGGGCTATAATTTGAGACTTGTCGGAGTGTGGCGCAGTCTGGTAGCGCACCTGGTTTGGGACCAGGGGGTCCAAGGTTCGAATCCTTGTACTCCGACCAAAAAACCTTAAAAAAAGCCCACTTATGTGGGCTTTTTTTTCGTCTGCACGGATCTAGAAAGGCCAGTATGCACCTTTTCAGACCGGAATAGCCACCAGGTCGTGGCCTTGGGTTCCCACAATCCGGGCCCGGGTGAACTCACCCACTTTCAGGGTCTTGCTGATCTTTTCGGGCGGCAGCAATTTGACAGTGCCGTCAATTTCCGGCGCATCCGCGTAGCTTCGACCGACACCGCCCTTGCGGCCCAGCGCCGGCGCGGAATCGACCAGTACTAGCATGGTCGCGCCCACGCGCTCACGCAGCTTTTGGCTGGAGACCTCTTCAGCCACCGCCATGAAACGGGCGCGCCGCTCTTCGCGTATTTCTAAGGGCAGCATGCCGGGAATCTCGTTGGCGGCAGCGCCTTGGACCGGGCTGTAAGCAAAGCAGCCGGCACGGTCAATGCGGGCTTCGCGCATGAAGTCGAGCAAATGATCAAACTCGGCTTCGGTCTCTCCCGGAAAACCCGCAATAAAGGTGCTGCGGATAACGATCTCAGGGCACATCTCGCGCCAGCGTGTAATGCGTTCGAGGTTTTTCTCGCCGCTGGCGGGTCGCTTCATGCGCTTGAGTACATCCGGGTGGCTGTGCTGCAAGGGCACGTCCAGGTAAGGCAGCACCAGGCCAGTGGCCATCAGCGGAATCACCTCGTCCACGCTCGGGTAGGGGTACACGTAATGCAGGCGTACCCAGGCGCCATAGGGCTCGGCCAACTCGCCAAGCGTCTTGACCAGCTCCAGCATGCGCGTCTTGACGGGCTTGCCGTCGTAAAAACCGGTGCGGTATTTGACGTCCACACCGTAAGCCGAGGTGTCCTGGCTGATCACCAGCAGCTCTTTGACGCCGCCTTCAAAAAGCGCACGGGCTTCGCCCAGCACATCGCCGATCGGGCGTGATACCAAATCGCCGCGCATCGACGGAATGATGCAAAAGGTGCAGCGGTGGTTACAGCCTTCGCTGATCTTGAGGTAGGCGTAATGCCGCGGAGTGAGCTTGATGCCGGCAATACCAAAAGAATTGGGCACCAGATCAACAAAGGGGTCGTGCGGCTTGGGCAGGTTCAGGTGCACCGCGTCCATGACTTCCTGGGTGGCGTGCGGACCTGTCACGGCGAGCACGCTGGGATGCATCTGCTTGACCAGGTTGCCGCCGCCGTCTCCGGCTTTGGCACCCAGGCAGCCAGTGACGATGACCTTGCCGTTGGACGCCAGCGCTTCGCCAATGGTGTCCAGGCTTTCCCGCACGGCGTCGTCAATGAAGCCGCAGGTGTTGACAATGACCAGGTCAGCGCCCTCGAACGTCTTGGAGGTTTCGTAACCCTCGGCGCTCAGGCGGGTCAGGATCAGTTCGGAATCGGTCAGGGCCTTGGGGCAACCCAGGCTCACGAAGCCGACGCGGGGCGCGGGTTTGCCCGTACTTGAAGATGGGGGGTACGTTGCCATGGCGGCGCTCGTGTTTTCGCTCATTCACACATTGTCTCAGAGGCAGACGGCAGGCTCGGAATGGATGGTTAAAAATCGAGCCAAAATAGACACATCCCCTGACTGGGCACCACAAAAGGAAAAACATGATTCTTGAACTTGCAGACATCCGCATACACCCTGGCCAGCAAGCGGCGTTTGACGAGGCCATTGAACGCGGACTGAAAACCGTGATTTCGCACGCCAAAGGCTTTGAGGGGTTCAAGGTCAATAAGGGTATTGAAAGCCCGGAGCGCTACATCCTGCAAATTTTCTGGGCAAGCTTAGAAGACCACACCATCGGCTTCAGACAATCTCCGGCATTTGCCGATTGGCGTGCGATTGTGGGACCATTTTTCGCATCGCCGCCTGTGGTGGAGCACTTTGAGTTAGTCTGCAAGTCAGACTGATAGGAAATATGCAACGCACGCCCCTGAAACACTGCCGAGAATGCGGCTTCGCCGTGGCTTACCGCTTGCCCGACGATGGCGACACCCGGGAGCGCGCCATCTGCACCGCCTGCCACACAGTGCACTATGAAAACCCGCTCAATGTAGTGGGCACCGTGCCGGTGTGGGGCGAGTCCGGCGAGCAGGTTTTGCTGTGCAAACGCAATATCGAGCCGCGACGAGGCATGTGGACACTGCCGGCCGGCTTCATGGAGCTGGGCGAGACGACTGCCCAGGGTGCTGAGCGGGAGACGCAAGAAGAAGCCGGGGCTCAGTTTGAAATGCAAGCCCTGTTTGCCATCATGAACGTGGCGCGCGTAGGCCAGGTGCACTTGTTTTACCGTGCACAGCTGCTCAGCACGGACTTTGACCCTGGCCATGAAACCATGGAAGCCAGGTTGTTCACCGAAGCTGAAATCCCCTGGGACGACATCGCTTTTCGCACCGTCAAAGAAACCCTGACTCGCTATTTCGCCGACCGCCGGCTAGGCCAATACGGCACCCATGTGGTGGACATCGCCTGACCCCGGTTTGACCGGCGGTCAAGCACACACTTTTGGCGGGCTGCGCGGGTTCAAGGCCTGTCTTTGTCCGGCCCGGCAAAGCTGAAAACACCTTGCCTGGACAGCCGTGCGAATTCTGATTCGATCATCTCGCGCACCACATGCTGCGCACTGTTGTCCTTGCGCTCAACTCGCGTGGCCAGCACCAACAGGCGATTGAGCTGGACGCCCGAAATTTGAGATATCTGAATGGTTTTGGCAGTGTGCTGCTCTTTGAAGACCGAGACCGGCATGATGGTGGCCCACTGGCCTTGTTGAACCAACTCACGGATGGAGTCCACAGAATCGATCTCAGCTTGCACCATCAACTGCCCGCCCACCGGCAACAGCTGCCTTTCAACAATGGCGCGGTGCAAGCTGGTCATCAGCAAAGGAATGCGGGCCAGCTGGCTGACAGAGATAACCGGCTCTAACTTGAGCGACACATGCGAGACCAGCGCCAGCGGCTCGCCCAGCAAAGGATGCAGTGTCAAGGGCCGGCCGGCCTCGGGATTGGTCACGATGGCCATGTCCACCATGCCACGCTCCAGCCAGTCCAGCAAAGCCGGGGTAAAAGCCTCGCGCGCGCGCAGCTTAACCCCCGCTAATGACCGCTGGCAACTCTCAAACAAATTAGGCAGAAGAACTCTTGCGAGCGTTGGCGAAGCACCCAACACCACGGTGGCGCTGCTGTTGTCCTGACGGCGCGCCAGATGTTCACGCACCCGGGCGGCCTCGGCCAACATGCGCTGCGCAGACTCGTAAAGCGTGACACCGGCTTGCGTCAGCAACACACCACGCGGTGTACGGTGCAGCAATTGAACACCCAGATCGGCTTCAAGTTCACGCAACTGCCGGGTCAAGGCGGGCTGGGCAATCGAAATTGCCGCGGCTGCCGCCGTCAGGCTGCCCGCATCGGCAATCGCAACAAAATAACGCAGGGCTCTCAGATTCACGGGATTCTTTCCATGCTGTCACAGGGCTGTCAATAGCGAAATGATATGCCACGCGACCAATTCAGCATTGGACACTGATGAATCTGCTTTTAAAATTAAAAAGATAATGGGATTCTGAAAACCCAAAAGAAAACACCATGACCACACCATCAACCCCACGGCCCACCGTTTTACGCCCGACTGAACTCAAAAGCTATGACCGTGGCGGCGGTGCCCGCACCACCCCGCTGGTCTCGCCATCCCTCGGTGCTACGGGTTTTATCAATGGCATCACCGAATTTGCGCCAGGTGTCGCCATCCCCTTTCACAGCCACAACTGTGAAGAAAGCGTGATGCTCTTAGAAGGACACGCCATGATGGACATGGAGGGCCAGGAAGCAATTGCGCTGAACCCGCAGGACACCACCTGGATTCCGCCCAACGTGTCGCATCGTTTTCGCAATATGTCGGAGACCGAGCCGATGAAGATTTTCTGGACTTATGCCTCGCTGCAAGCCACCAGAACCCTGACAGCCACCGGCGAGACTCGCCCGGTGTCTGCCGAGCACCAACGCTAAATCTCCGCCCAGGATTTGTCAAAGCCAGCCGGCTGGCTTTGGGGCTTCAATCTAAAAATCCAAAAAAAAGACCTAAAGCCTTGCGACTTTAAGTCTTTACTTCATATGGTCGGTGTGAAAGGATTCGAACCTTCGACCCCTTGCACCCCATGCAAGTGCGCTACCAGGCTGCGCCACACACCGAAGACTTGAATTATAACGCGCCTCACATCACCAAACAGGTATCAGGCAGCTAGCAAGTCGCGGATTTCAGTGAGCTCTCGACGAACAAGTTCAAGACGCTGGCGGGTCATGCTGACGGGCAAAATCTGGGATAAAAGATCTGTATCTGGATCTTCCAAGTCAGCATCCTCGAGCTGCTCATCAAGCTCAGCATCCAGGTCATCGAGAGACTCCACGCCTTCAAACATGACTTCCCCATTGCGACGCTTGTCGCGCTCGGTCTGTACGATCTCCTGCAACTTGTTGCGGGCACCACTGATGGTGAAACCCTGGTCATAGAGAAGGTCTCGGATGCGGCGGATCATCAGCACCTCATGGTGCTGGTAGTAGCGGCGATTCCCGCGCCGTTTCATGGGGCGTAACTGAGTGAACTCTTGCTCCCAATAACGGAGCACATGAGGTTTTACACCACACAAATCACCGACTTCACCGATGGTGAAATAGCGTTTGGCAGGAATCGAGGGAAGAGCTTTCTCCAAGGAAATCAATGCGCTGTTGAGGGAAGTTACGAATTTACTCTAAGACCTGTCCAACTGCAAACCATTGGAAGGTATTTTTTCGAAAATTCTGCTTGCCTTCGTCGGCAAAGTTCTTAGGCCTTGGCCTGGTCGCCCTGAATTTGCTCTTTGAGTTTGTGGCTGGCATGGAAGGTGACCACCCTTCTAGCCTCGATCGGAACAGATTCACCAGTGCGGGGGTTGCGACCGGGTCGCGGCGCCTTGGTACGGATCTGGAAATTACCAAAACCGGAGATCTTCACGTCATTTCCGTCCACGAGACAGTCGGAAATCAGTACAAAAAAGGCGTCTACCATGTCTTTGGACTCGCGCTTATTCAAACCAATGTGCTCAAACAGCAACTCAGCCAGGTTGGCCTTGGTCAGCGCCGGTGTTTCCATGCTTTCAACGGTAAATTCCATCACCACTCCTTTGCCGTTGAGAACAGCTTGATTCAAACAGATCGGGTTCAGGCGCGCAAACGGGCGCCGAGTTCAATTTGCAAACGCGCCACCACAGCCTTGACCGCTGCCTCAATTTGCTCCTCGGTCAGTGTAGCTTCGTCACTGCTGAGCACCAAACGCACGGCCAGACTTTTCTCGCCCAATTGCATGCTGGCACTGGCCAGCTGGGGCCGGTACACATCAAAGAGCGTGGCCGAGCGCAAGAGCTCTTTGATACCGGCGCTGTCGACGGCCGACATCAGGGCTGCATGCGTGACGCTCTCGCTGACGATGACCGCCAGATCACGCTCGACCGGCTGGTGCTTGCTCACGCTGGCAAACTGCGGCACGCGGCGCTGCAACACGGCATCGAGCTCCAGTTCAAACAGGATGGGCGCTTGCGCGAGTTCGTAGCCCTGACGCCACTTGGGATGCAGCTGACCCACAAAACCGATCTGCCGGCCCTGTACGCTGACACTGGCGCAGCGACCCGGGTGCATCGATGGATGCGTGGCCGGCTCGAAAACAGCTTGCAGCGGTGCCAGCAGCGTCTCGACATCGCCCTTGATGTCAAAGAAATCAACATTGCGGTCTGAACGGGACCAGCTCAGGCTGTCCAGCGCGCCATAGGCCAAACCGGCTACGCGCATGGGTTGGTCAAAACCGGCCACCGTGGTGTCTGTGCTTTGCGTCTGGGCGCTGCGCAAAAATACACGGCCTAGCTCAAACACCCGCACGCGGCTGGCCTTGCGGTCCAGGTTGAACTTGAGCACTTGTACCAAAGAGCCGACCAGCGACGAACGCATCACGCTCATCTGGCTGGCGATCGGGTTGAGCAGCTTGATCGGGTTGGGGTTGCCGGCGAGTTCGTGCTCCCAACGTTCTTCGACAAAGCTGAAGTTGATGGTTTCCTGGTAACCCAGCGCGGCCAGGGCACGGCGCACTGCGAACGGGCTGCGTTCGGCCTCAGGGCGGATGCGCGCAGAAATAGGCGCCAGTGGCGGCGTGGCCGGCAACTGCTCGTAACCGACCATGCGCACGACTTCTTCGATCAGGTCTTCTTCGATCTGCAAGTCAAAGCGGTAGCTGGGCGGCAACACGGTCAGCGTGCCGGGGCCTTCGGTCACGGGCAAGCCCAGGCGCTTGAGCGCGTCAGCGCATTGAGCCTGGGTCAGCGGCATGCCGATCACCTTGACAGCGCGTACCACGCGCAGCGTGACAGGCGCGACCGGCGGCAGACTGGCCTGAATGTCGTCGATGGGCCCACATTGCGTGGCCGGCGTGCCGCAAATGTCAAGAATCAGTTGCGTGATGCGTTCAATGTGCTCCACGGTCTGGCCCGGGTCCACGCCGCGCTCAAAGCGGTGGCCGGCATCGGTCGAGAAGTTGTAGCGGCGCGAACGGCCGGTAATCGATTTGGGCCACCAGAAGGCCGCTTCAACGTAAATGTTGTGCGTGTCATCAGACACGGCCGTGGCATCGCCGCCCATGATGCCGGCCAGCGACTCGACCTGTGCATCATCAGCGATCACGCCCACCTTGCCATCGAGCGTGACGGTGTTGCCGTTGAGCAGCTTGAGCGACTCGCCCGCCTGCCCCCAGCGCACATCGAGGCCACCATGGATTTTGTCGAAGTCAAAAATATGCGAGGGACGACCCAACTCAAACATCACGTAATTGGAAATATCGACCAGCGCCGTCACGCTGCGCTGGCCGCAACGGGCCAGACGGTCCACCATCCACTGCGGCGTGGCAGCGCGGGTGTTGACCTGCCGGACCACACGGCCTGAAAAACGGCCACACAGATCAGGCGCACTGATCTTGACGGCCAGGCGTGTGGCGTCATTGACCGCCACAGCCGGGAAAGCAGGCGCCTTCAGAGGCGCGCCGGTGAGTGCCGCCAACTCGCGCGCCACGCCATACACGCTCAGGCAATGCGCCAGGTTGGGCGTGAGCTTGAGGGTGAACAGCGTGTCGTCCAGCGACAGGTGAACCCGGATGTCCTGACCCAGCACCGCATCAGCTGCCAGCTCGAGCAAGCCGCCATGGTCTTCAGAGAGCTTGAGCTCGCGGGCTGAGCACAGCATGCCGAAGCTGTCTACGCCGCGAAGTTTGCCGATCTTGATGGCGAAGGGCTTACCGTCTTCACCGGGGGGCAGTTCGGCGCCGACCATGGCGCAAGGCACTTTAATACCGACACGCGCGTTGGGTGCACCGCACACGATATTGAGCAAAGCGCCCTGCCCCACGTCCACCTGACACACGCGCAACTTGTCCGCGTTCGGGTGTTGAACGGCTTCCTTGATTTCACCGACCACGATGCCGGTGAAAGGCGGGGCCACAGGCTTGAGCTCTTCGACCTCAAGTCCGGCCATGGTCAAGGTGTCGGCGATTTGCTGGGTGCTCAGGGGCGGGTTGCAGAATTCGCGCAACCAGGATTCTGGAAATTGCATGGTGTGGCCTTGCTGTGTTCTTGTGGTTTCTTGTGGGTTCTTGTTATTGGACTTATTGGAACTGCGACAGGAAACGGATGTCGCCATCAAAGAACAAACGCAAATCGTTGACGCCGTAACGCAGCATGGTCAGGCGGTCAGGGCCCATGCCGAAGGCAAATCCGATGTATTTCTCGGGGTCCAGGCCCATGTTGCGCACCACATTCGGATGCACCTGGCCCGAGCCGGCCACTTCAAGCCAGCGGCCCGACAAGGGCCCGGTCTGGAACTGAATGTCGATCTCGGCGCTGGGCTCGGTGAAGGGAAAGAAGCTGGGTCGAAAGCGCAGCACCAGGTCGTTGGACTCAAAAAAGGTGCGGCAAAAATCAGTGAATACGACCTTCAGGTCTTTGAAGCTGACGTTCTCGCCAATCCACAGGCCTTCGCACTGGTGAAACATGGGCGAGTGCGTGGCGTCGCTGTCCACGCGGTAAGTGCGGCCCGGCGCGATCACGCGGATCTCTGGCATCAAGCCGCCGGCGTCGATCAGGGCGCGGTGTTTTTTGACATGCTGCACGGCGTAGCGGATCTGCATCGGGCTGGTGTGCGTGCGCAGCAAATTGGGTGCGGCTTCGGTGCCGCCTTCGACATAAAAAGTGTCGTGCATAGAGCGCGCCGGATGGTCTTCGGGCGTGTTGAGTGCGGTGAAATTGAACCAGTCGGTCTCAATCTCCGGGCCCTGGGCCACGTCAAACCCCATGGAGCCAAAGATCGCCTCGATACGCTCCAGCGTGAGCGACACAGGGTGTAATCCGCCGGCACCACTTTGCCGCCCGGGCAAGGAGACATCCAGGGATTCTGCTTTGAGTTGCGCCTGCAACTCGGCATCGGCCAGGGCTTGGCGCCGTTCATTGAGCGCCGCCTCGATCGCCTGCTTGGTCAGGTTGACAGCGGCACCACGGGATTTTTTCTCTTCAACGCTGAGCGAAGCCAAACCCTTCATCAAATCGGTAACGCGCCCCGATTTACCAAGAAAAAATGCCTTGGCGTTTTCCAGGTCTGCGGGCGTTGCAGCACCGGCAAAACTTTTTTTGGCAGCCATTACCAGTTCATCGAGGGCGTCAGATGGGTTCATCATTTTTCAATGGGTACGGGGTGAAGCGCAAATCGCATGTCGCCATGAGAAAGGGCCAGAGCTTTTACAAGCCCCGGCCCATGTCTTTATTGTCGCGCCCGGCTATGAAGTCAATAGCCGGGAACTGTTCAAGATCAAGCCGCGAGCTTGGCCTTGACTTGCTCCACGATAGCGCCGAAAGCAGCGCTGTCATGGATAGCCATGTCAGACAGGACCTTGCGGTCAATTTCGATACCGGCTTTTTTCAGGCCGTTAGCGAACTGGCTGTAGGTCATGCCAAATGAACGGCTTGCAGCATTGATACGGGCGATCCACAACTGACGGAACACACGTTTTTTAGTACGACGGTCACGGTAGGCATATTGCCCGGCCTTCATGACCGCTTCTTTGGCGATCCGGAAGACGTTACCGCGGCGACCGCGAAAACCTTTGGCAAGGGCGAGAACTTTTTTGTGGCGGGCGCGAGCCGTTACACCACGTTTGACGCGAGGCATGTGATTACTCCTTGTTCGTCGTTAATTAAATACCCATG
>JBIKPY010000025.1:0-32989 GCA_044357185.1 Polaromonas sp. | reverse complement strand
ATTACATCGAGGGTTTCTACAATCGTGTTCGACGCCACAAGCATCTCGATCAACTCAGCCCCCATGAGTTCGAGCGGCAGCGTCAAACTGCGCTATAAAAACTGTCTAGAGGTTTGGGGGAATACCACTGTGCCGTTCTGCAAACAGAAGACCAGATTGGTTTCATTACCTCAGATCATCCATGCACTTGGTTCGACTCAGAATCCTACAAATTGCAACCTATCTTTAGAGGTCCGGGACTTTGCTCCCCGACAGTTGAAGTAACTCTCCCCATTTCTCCAAAGCAGTGCCTGATTCTTTCCCATCGGCCGGGCTTCAATGGGTTCATTGACATTCCACAAAATATCGTCGACGAAGTCAACATTCGGCATGTCGCCCATTGCAAGGATTCATTCATTTCTCACTCGCAACAAACACGGCCAATTTGGTTTGAAAAACGTGAATTACCCGAAGACGCATGGGAGAAGGTGCGCGCACGCAAGATTGAATCTGGTGAATGGCGGGCGACAACTACCGGACAAACTACTCAGCCCCCCCAGACTGGCTCCCTCACTCCACCCGCACAACCCCCGTCGGCTTGAACCCCAAATCCGCCACCTTGCCTTTTTTGGCCCGCGCTGTGCGGGCGTTGTTCAGGCTGCGGATTTCCAGCGTTTCTTCGCGGTCTTTGGCGCCGCGGCCGATGCCGGCGATCTTGATGCTGCGGGTGTAGAGGGCGGCGCCGGACAGCGTGTTCACGTTGCGGCGAGGGTCAATTACAAGAAATACAAGCTTTTCACGCTTAAACCGGTCAGGGTGAATATTTTTTATGCCTGCGCGGCACCGAAAAAACAAAAGCTCAAGCCCGGATGGCGATCGCTTTTACCGATGGTGATGGTGTCTGACAAGGGAACCCATACGCCTTGTGCAGGCGCCCCGCGCCAGCCTTCTTGACTCACACTGATCTTTTGTCGGCTGAGGTCGCGCAATTTGACTTGCTGCTTTAACGTGTCGACCTCTTCAATCATCAGATGTTGGCGCGAAACCATCTCATGCCGTGCAGGAATCACCCAATCACAATCCGCTCCACGCCCTATGGTGAAAGGCAGTGTGTGCACTGGAACTTGCCCCATGTCACTATCATTGAGCGGTTGCAGCAGCAGCTTGGGGGGCAAGGCCTGGGCCGTAGATGTTCGTAACGGGGTTCGGTCTTTGCCCACCGCCCGCACAGGGTGGCCCACACGCAATTGAACACAAGCCGTGTGGCTGCGAGGGTCGCTTGCGGGCCCACCAAGAAAAACAGTCTCCAGCTGCTTGACCAAATGCCAGTTTCCAGGGTTCAACAGCTTTCCATTGACATAGCTGCCATTGGTCGAGCCGGCATCCAGACAATCAACACCGTCATCATGCAAGCGCAATACCAGGTGCATGCCCGATACATGTTGCGCCGCTACGGCCACAAACCACGCCGTTTCACCTTGCCATGACACCGGGCTTTGGTCCTTCAAACGAATTTGTTGGCCATCGGGAGTTTTCAGGGCTTTCTCTACGCCCAATACCACCAAGGTCTGCATCACATGAATACGTCGCTCACCCAATGCATCATGAATCATCAACTCCAGGGGCGGTAAAGCTTCAGCCCGGTTGATCAGCGTACGTTTAGGTGCCCATCGGGTTTCAGCCACGATCTCATAACCGCCAATCGCTAAATTAGATGGGGCTGCAGTCACATCGTAAGGGCTGGCAGGGGCCGCATCTGCCGGCGGCAAATGCAAGACCTCTAAGTGCTCCAAAGCGTCAAGAATGACCCAATGTTCAATGGCCGCTGTGTTAAAGGGCCCCCGCAGCATCCACTGGATCAAGTGCGGCATATCACTTTCCGCAAACCATTGTTGCAATTGCAGGTCCAGCTCAGGGGACCTTGCACGAATGTGCAGGCTGGTGATGGACAAACGCTCATCCGGGTTGATGTTGGCATGTCGCTGGCTTCGCACAACCCACTCGCTTTGTGCATGCTCGCGCAGAGCCCGGTAAAGATCTGGCCATGGACTGTGCACACCATCGTCCACAACCGAGGCTATGTGTTCAACAGCGTCCATGAAAGGCGGCATGCTGTCATGCTGAGCTTTTGACATGCCAAGTAACTTAGCCAAAGGCGTCCAATATTGCTTCATCTTGTATGGCCCATCATGTTCCTTACTCTACAGATTTTCCCAAAATCAAGCGATGCCCGATCGATTCATCTTGTTTTTCAAATCGCCATAGACAGCTATTTCCCAAGCGTTGATGCAAGGCCTTGTAAAAGTCTGTTGTGAGGGCTTGAAATTCTGTCGCTGCCACCTCTAAGTTCAGTCGCTTTTCATTCCAAACCACCTGAACATGGGCACACTCACCATGCTCGGCCACCCAAGCAGACATTTCCCACGCCATTTGTTCCCAGCTCATAGGCCAGGGCAAAAGTACCTCCAGTGTGTGCATTGCAGACTTCATGGCTTGGTCTGCGTTCTCTGGAATTCACGAATCGCCAACATAGCCATTTCTGCAGCAGCATTTTGATCATCCGCATAGCGCCCGTCTGAGCGTCGCCAGTTGCTGTGTACCAATACTGCAATGGCTTTGTCATACCGGTCTGAGCCTTGAGACTTAAAAACCGCCGCATACCAGCGGTAACGAGGCCTGGGTAAAGGGTGTTGACTGGCACAGGATGTCGACCCGGTTTCTTGGCATTGCGCGCGTGATCGCATATCTTGGGAGAGCCTGGACAAGCTGCGTTCATCGGCATCACCGGGTGTACCCGTCTTACCGGCAACGCCCCGGGGAGCCAGACAGCCCTCGATACCGAAAGAACGAACACAGGCCGCATGGGCTGTGCCTCCGGGCATGAGTGTCTTCTCCATCGCGGCGAGTACGCGTCTGGCCACCGATGGATCTATCCCCTCTGGCCCTTGCAAGGATGCTGCCCGTTGAATGCCCACCATGTCGGGATCACTTTGCCCATCTGCACGAACCCGATCAACCAGAACATGTGGGAAATGCGGTTTTTGTTCTTGCGCAGAATTGGCCAGTGTGGCCAACAAACTGGCAACGCCTGTGGGTGTTGCTACGGTGTTACCTTGACCATAGGCTTCACTGATGAGTCCCATGTCGGGGCCACTACAACGCACATAACCTTTGGCACCCGACAATGCGCAAGTTTTCCGTTGCTCAATGCTGGGCATACTTTCAGGCCACGGCATGTCCCGATAACCAGAAACGCCCGAAGTTGATTTATAAGGCACAACAAGGGTCTGTCCCATTAAGACAGGCAAAGGGTTGGAACGCAACGGTAAAGCCTCTGTTGTTTGGGAAACAAGGCGGCTTCGCGCCAGTGGCAGGCCGTGAATCAGGTCTACCATGCCGCACTGGGACATGGCCATGTCGGTCAAGCCGTCGCACCCATTGTTCCACCCCAAGCGATGCGCACTTTTTTGGGTTAACTCCGGGCGATCACATCGTGCAGCGAATCCACCTTGTCCTAATTTTTGACGGCATAAAAAAGCATCCAGGAATTGCTGGGAATCCGAGCGTTGCACGGCTTGCTCGAGCCCAGTCAAACCAGCTTCAGGGGGCGCGTACATCACAATACCGGCCATTAACAAAGGTTTGACCAAGGAACCCGGAGGCGCTTGTGTAAACAGCGCGTGGTTGGTGACGGCTTGAGGTAATCGAGGCCTGTGCACCGTATCTTCGGGCAAAACGGGACAGTCTTCTGCAGGCCTGCCTGTACGGGTTTTGTCGTATGCATAGCATGGGCTGTTGGCACTGGCTGCGGCTACCAGACGACCGGTGGGGACATCGATCACGGAAATACCAGCCATGCGTACGCGAGCTTTTTCATAACGGCCTTCAGCCTGACTGGGATATCGCGCACAAAGGGGCGATGTATTTCCGCTGAAGCACTCAGCCAGGTCCTGCAACCGGGCCTGCCACGACGGATCTATGCTGAGCTGGACATGCAGGCCTAAGGGCTGCTTCTGACCTGAAACGATGGCCAGGTTGTCATCACCCACGCGTTGGCTGTACAAGCTGTGCTGGGGAAGACGCCAAGCCGACATGGGCTCCATCAATGACGATAAGCCGGGTACATGTTCCCACAAAGATTCAGATGATCGAAGCGCTTGATTGGCAGCCGCTTGTGTCTGGCAAAACTTCAAAGCCGCTGAATCACCTCGTTCGGCCACCACACGCTGCCCGGTGGCCGCATCAGTTCCATACACACAGCCCGGCAAACCAGACCAAGCAGAACGGGAGGTCAGCATCTGCTTTGGCAATGTCACCCAGGTATTGGTATCAAAACGAGACTGAGCAACGCCTGCTAAACGTTCTTTCCACAGTAGCGACTGCAAAAATTGCACTCCTTGCCGACGTACCCTTTCGTTGAGCCACTGAACGGGGCGAAGCATTTCGGCACAAGACTTGCCAGTCCGGCTTGCAGCTTGAAACAAAGTAGTTGGATTCAAAAGGTACTGTTGCTTAATGAATTTAGATTGCGCCAACTGGTCAAGGTGTTGGTTCAGTACATCGACCGCTTTTCGCAGCCGCTCATGGTCTGGTCGACCTGCGGCGCAGCTTGGCGCAGGCATTTCCGGTGTTTGTCCCAAATGCGTCGAGTTGCCAGGTGCGATAAGGCCTAGGACCCACTGCGCTTCCTCCCAGGTGCGAACACTGAAATGCACGGGGGCCTTACTTTTCACCGCTTCACGGTGGTTCAAGACCCAGCCGGAACCGAGCACGACCACGGCGCATAAACCCACCATGACGCCCGCCCTGGCCAAACTGAATCTGGCTTGTTCAAGCATTCGGCCTCCTCAAACCCCAAGCGCCCACAAAAAGAGTAGTGATCCACAAGCTACTTTTTCCATAACTCATCAAGGGCCATGTCACACCCGTCAATGGCAACCATCCCAAATTACCGGCCACGGTGATCCATGTCTGCATCAGTACGAGCACCGCAAACAAAAATAACAAGTGGATGGCAGTAACTTCTTTAACAATCTTTGGCTCCAAGAGTGTCAATGGCGTAAGAACCGCAGGACTGACCCTGGCACAGTAAACCAAGGCACGGTAAACATAAGCACTGAACAACAAAAGCCATGCCCATGCACCCCAAGGCCCCCACCAGCCCATGATGGCAGTGAACGTGTAATCACTTTGTAATTGCAAAGGTAGGCCGTGACACACATCAAGTCGAGCAGTGCCGCACCATGGCACTTGGCCCACGCCAAAGCCCCACTCATATCGGGCTGCCTCCAACTGAAACCACATCAGGCGGGCCATATCGTCCCGATCTGCAGTGAACGGATTACGCCAGGCCTGAAGACGCTCACCCACCACATCCAAGTCAACACCCACAAGAAAAATTACAGCAAATCCCAAAATCAAAAGACCCATACCCCCGGTCCAGCCCAAAACGGTGGCGAGTAAGACAGCCAGTAACAAGGCCATGACCAACAACGGGCCTTTGTCTGAAGTGACAAACGCAGAAGCAAAAGCCAGCAGCATCAAGGACATAGCCCCCAGCAGATACCGCACTGATGTGCGGGTATGCCCTGCGTGCCACAACTGCGCCGCCAAAGGCATTTTCCAGACACACCACCCACACAAGCAGACGATAAAAACCATCTTCAATAATTCACCGGTCACATACTGCGGGATGTTTTGGCGATGCGCTAAATAAAAGACACTCACCACCAAGCCCCCCACAAGCCAACGCAAGCCAACTCCAAAAAAAGTGCGTCGCCCCCACAAAGCGTGGCTTAAAAAATGAACCCAGTTCAAAACCCAAGGGGCAGCCAAAGCGGCAAGCGGTAACAAAATTGCGCTCAAACACCACGCCCACCATTGCTCCAAAGCCAAGAATCGCAAGCGCTCATGAAAATTTAAAGACTGGTCTAACAAAAGTAACCAGCCGGTGGCTGTGAACAACCACCACCCGGGAATCCAGCTTGCATTGACCGGCTTGACATCCAGAGGTGGTGGCAATAAATGGGGGTAAAAATGCACCACAAGCCATGACAACACCATCCACAAACCTAAACCCATCATGAACAGCTGATACGCCAAAGGCGATGGTGCGGCTCCTAAAGCAAACAATGCAAACCAAAATAACAAGCCCAGACAAAGCAAACCATTGAATTGCTGCAGGGGTGAAATACGTGCTCGCATCCAATAGGTGGCAAAGACAGTGAATAACCACTGTCCCAACAACAGCCATGGTAAGTACCCCACGATTTTTTGTAAAAAGCCAGCACGTGCAGCCTGCTCATAGGCCCTGAGCGACTGCCTAACCATGCGCGCACCTACATCGCCGCCTGAGCCATCAAGTGATTTACCCACAGACCACAGCGCCTCTAACTGATCGACAGTGATTGGTGACTGGGTGACAGGAAGAACCACGTCTTTCATCCAACGATCCCACTGCGTCATTCGCTCGTTCGACAAAGCCTGCAAGCGCAGCACTTCTGAGGGTAACTGCGGCTCCAATGAAAGGAGTGTCTGGCCCGCTTCCAAAGGTAATGCGGCCTGGGCATTAGGAACGCTCGAAGCTTCGGCAGTCAGGGCGGCATTTATCTGAGCAGCATCAGCGGTTTTCCAACGGAGTTGCCACTGCTGCGCACGTGCGGCCACTTCTTTTTGCCAAGCTTGCAAAACAATGCTGCTGTCGGATTCATTTTGTTTTTGAACCTCCTGCCCGCTTCGTACCCAAGACAACAAGACTGTCCAAATACCTGATCGACATCTGGCATCGCTGTTTGCGTCACTGGCCAAACGAATCAAGTTTGAATCGCGTTGGCACCATAAAACTGTAAGAGGTACCAGCACGGCTTTGTCTGCTACGACCAAACCTGCATCACGGTCTTTTTGCCAGCGTCGCTCACCGTCTTGGGCATGCTGCTGAACACCTTGTGCGACCCAAAGAACAAACAACAAAGCAATCACAAAAAAAGCGAATTCCAACACAGGCGTGCCCGTACACCTGCGCAACAAACCGGATAACTTGGTCGACAGCATCACCAGAACCAAGCCAAGGCCATGCCCATGGCCGTGACGGATATCAACGCCCAAGCCCACCACCTGGATGAAGCGACTGTTGGCACTAACACCTGCTCTACCAACACCAGTGTCACATCATCAAGTGCTCCTCGATGTTGCGCCTGCTCGCACCACATCTGGGCGCTGGATGTGCTCAGTGGCTGCGGTGTTTGGCTCAAGATGTCTTGTAATTGAACATCGTTGAATGCGGTATAAAAACCGTCGCTGCACAAAATAATTCTTTCACCTTGTGCCAGCGTGATTGAATGCATCAGTGCGGGTAAAGGCATGCCACAACCGACCATGTTGGCAGGCGAGTCAACCGAGACGCCGGCTGGTGGTGTCAGCCCACAATGGGCATAGCTCTGGTTGGGTGATTCCCAGCGAATACGCCAAGCCAAGCTGCTGCGTGTGGCCACCATGATCTTGCAGTCACCAACAGTCATGGCGAGCCATGTCGATGTTTTGGCATCCGTCAGCCAGATGGCAGCGCCAACGGCTGCGCCTGGCCCCTGGCCTTCTTGCTCCATTCTTTGAGAAATTTCTTGGTCTGCCTGCTGAAGTGCTTGAGTGACTGCATCAGGATGTGGCGCTTGCAACTCTCCAAGCCGCCGAACAAGAATGGCACTGGCCACCTCACCCAACGCACCGCCACCAACCCCATCGGCTACGGCAAAAAAATAAGGTGGGCGACAAGCGTAACAATCTTGGTTAAGCGCCGACTGGAAACCACACAATGAAGCAGAACTGAAGCAAATACGATCCTGCTGCAAGCCGTCCCCAAGATCCTGTCGAGCGTGTTGGGTGCGGTGGGGTGTACTCAAGCTAACCTCTGAAACTCAGGCCTTGGCAGCCCAGTCGTCTTGCAGTAATCGGGATGCACTTGCCAAGAACAGGGGGGCCGCTTCGGCAGTGAAGTCTTTGTTTTCAGGGTCCCACATATTGGTCATGTCGTGAATGGCTACATCCACATCGACATACTCTGCCTGGGCCATGAGCGTCTGCATGGCTTCTGTTTGATTTGGAGCCACATTGACCAACAAAGCCTTAAAGCGTGAACACTGAGTCTTGATGAAACTCTCTCCCCCAAAAATATCATCCACTCGAACCACATTGGGCAAACCCACAATGCGCTCTACGGCATTTTGCAAGGTCTTTGCCTGGGCAGAAGTAAGGCGTTGATCAAGATAACCCAGTAAAAGTAATTGTCCTTTGAGCTTACTTTGCCTGGCCTTACGGAACCCGGGGCGAGCACGTGACCAGCGATCGTCCATGCTTTGCACCAGCTTGATAGCAGCAAACACACTCAATCCAAAAGACATGCTGT
This sequence comes from Polaromonas sp., assembly GCA_044357185.1. Taxonomy (GTDB): domain Bacteria; phylum Pseudomonadota; class Gammaproteobacteria; order Burkholderiales; family Burkholderiaceae_C; genus Polaromonas. The sequence continues at coordinate 24,612 of JBIKPY010000025.1, read as the reverse complement.
CTGACAAATCAATCAGGTAATTGGTGTAGCTGGCCGAGAGCAAAGTGACACCACCCAAGCCCGACTGAACCAACACAAAGGCCTTGTTCATAAAGCCCCCTGCTTTTTGGTTCAAACTCATCCAGACCAACACCCAGATGGTCAACACATTGATCAGGAATGCAGCAATGTTTGGCATTGATCGGAGGTAGGTGCTGTTCAAAGAGTCGTCCAAAGCAGTGGCGAGAATTTCACCATCATCTTCCACAGAAGCCACCGATGTTGGTTTAGTCTGCCCCAAGCCTGGTGCAGACAAGCTCAATACAACGTAAGCGTCTTTGAACTGCACTGTTTGTTCTGGTTTGATTTGATCTAACAACACATCGCTGAACGAAATCCTGTTGTAACGACCTTGTTTGTTACGCCAATTCAAGGAAATCAGGTTCGGCACCATGGTGATGTCTGCGGCCGCTAATTCTGCTGTTCGCTGAACCATGGATGGCAGTACAAATGTGGCCTCTTCCCAGCGCAAAGGGTATTTGCGCACAATGCCATCGTTATCCGGCTTTTGATTGGCCACACCCAGCCGATCATGCATAGCGCCAAACATTGGCAAGATCACTGCAATAGTGCTGTCTGCTTGATGCTCAGCCTTGAGTTGAACCCCGGGGATCTGGGCTACCTTCAACTGACTTTGGGCATCATTTTTAGGATTAAGTCGAATCAGAGGAAATGCTGTTGACCGGTTCATCTGCGCCGTTACGTCCATGGCGGCGTCTGCATCTGGGTTGTTTTTATCAGGGTCAGAAAACAGCACATTGAACAAAACAGCCCGAGCGCCCAGGTCATTGAATTTCTGCAAGCCATCGGCCAGCACATCACGTGACCAAGGCCAACGTCCATGCTTTTCGGACAAAGCCGCCAGCGTGCGCTCATCAATGTCAACAATCACGATTTTGTCCGAGGGCTTGGGACTAGAAAAGCGTGACTTTAAAATTACATCGTGACTGGGTTTAGGCGCCCCCGGTGTAATGGAATTGACCATGAACAAGTAAGTGGCGTAAACCGTTGCCAAAACACCTACAGTCAAAATTGCCCGGGCACCGAACCGGCGCGAGTAATGCGCCACCATAGACATCGAAAAAGTCTTCAGGTCCAGGCCGCGCTTGATGACGCTGTAAAGCGGCGGCAAATACGTCTTGGCGACATCCCGAAGGATATCCATCACAGTCTCAAGCATTTTGGACATGTTGATCTTTGTAAATAAATTAAAACAGTAAGGCCGCTATGAACAGCGTCATCAACACCAGCAAGGCCACAAGAAAAAGAACCGGCACACCACTTGGAAAAAGTAGCACCAGAAAATGCACGGCGATAGCGCACAACACAAGTCCCGAATACCGCACCCAGGTTCGCGAAGTGCCGGAGCGTGAATACGCGTGCACCAGTGCACCCAGCACAGCAGGCGCTGCTAACAACATCGCCACAAGACCCAATCCAAAGTCCCAATCCGAGAGTTGTAATCCCGCCTGAACATAGCGCGTATCAATCCAGACGAAAGTTAAAGCCAACAGTGAAACGATCAACCACCAACGATGAAATTGCCATAAATTTCGCCATGTCGATCTGATGGCAGTTGCCTCTGACTGCAAGCTAACAGGCAGCTCTGCTTCAGGCTCTAAGGGTTCTTTTTTTACGGCGTTGAGAGTTTTCGCGGGTATTTGGAGAGAAACCAAGGGGGTCAACATCGGCGTCTGTAGTGAGGAGATCAAAGGGGTTGTACCCGTCTCCGCATTCATGGTCCGTAATCCGGTTCGTATTTGTCCCCACCCGGCTTTGGGTTGATCAAGCGCGATCAGCAGATGTTCTGTCGACTCGAGCAGATTCGCTGTTAACTCATCAAATGGTCGTGAGGCAGGTAAGGACTTCATAACAGCCTGCTTGCAGTCGCCCAACCAATTATTCCAAGCTGTCCATTGGGCATCGCCCGAAGATGCAGGAACAAGCTTGGTCAACATGTGCCAGAGTCCGTACAGATCGACTTGTGCGCAGGCCGCGCGCGAAATGCAAGAAGGATCATAGTTAGCTTGAGCAGACCGGATGGCCGATCTGTACTGATCAGGCATGTAATCGAGCCGGTCCGGGTCTATTGGCAAAACAAATTTCAATGGTTGCTCACGGTACACAGCATAAGCAAAATCAATCAAGCGCAGACTGTCCAAATCCATCCCTATCGGGGATTGGGCGTCAGCTGCGCATGCTTTGATGCACAAGTTATCGCTCTTGAAGTCGCCATGCATCACACCCAAGGCATGAATGGCCTGAAGGGCTTTTAAACAGGCCCTGGCCAACTTTAAAGCGTCTGCCTGCTGCGTTAACAACGCAATGCCTTGTGATTCCGCAAGGTCTAGCCAGTGTCTCTGCAAGTCGAGACCAGCATCCACAGTGACAACTTCAACACTCTCGGTATGTACTTGCAAACCAGCGACCTGTACCACATGCTTTGCATCGCGATGCGCCAGGAGTGTCAGCAGCAGATGTTCATGGTGGGCCCATGACAGCCAAGCTTTTGAAGTCGGCCCCGGGTGGCTTTGCCAGATTTTTCGATAGCAAAAATTCAGACCATCAGCCGTGGGCTCTTTCCAGACACTGACTGACTGCCCTGGCGCAGGGCTTTGAGTCTGGATCAGTTGAGCAGACGACATTGACATGTAGAAACAACACGCAAATCAATGGCGCCAAAGGGCATCAGCTTAGAAAAGGAATCTTCAAAAACAAATAGAAACCATCCAAGCTTAAAAAGGTGCCCAGTACTGCTGCGCTCACACCGGACAAATACAAGGTTCGCCGTTCAGTGATTAACACCACAGAAATCAAGATGATAGAAAGCTGCAACAACAAGCCGGCGAAGTCAAAATACGGTCCTTTTGCCATGGCCTCATCGCGTATTTTTTCTGACTCCTTGGCTTTGGCCAACAGTTCTTTTTTACCCTCACCAGAGGAAGGTTCTGAGTCATAGCTCAAAGCTTTTGCACGCATTGACTCCGCTTGCTGCCGCAATTGCTGCTTGGCACTTTCATTGGCCAAAGGAACTGCTGTGTTGGCAATACCTTCTAAAGTTTGTGCGGCCAAATTCAAATCATTTTGCCGAATATTTTTAGCCTGGAAAAACGCATACGTGTTGATGGCGGCTGCATTTTGAAACGATGCAGCTCCGGCTGCGTTTTGTGAACCCAGATTGTTCACTAAAAGCATGGATGCAATCAGTGAAATGATGATGGAGCACTTGCGTTGAAACGCTTCTCGCTTAGGGTCTTGTGTATCAGCCATGGTGATGCATTAGATTGTGAATAAATTAGAGAGCCTGCATGAACTTCTGGAACCGCGCCTGTCGAGCAGGATTAGGCTTGTCCGAAGGTCTTGGCAACTTGTCGATACCTGACTGAAGCAACATATCGAGTCTTTCCGCAGGTGATGGGTGTGTTGAAAAAAGCAGCTCTGCGCGCGGGTCGTTGCCTTTAAATCGCTGAAGTTTTTCCAGTACATTGATAGCGGCCACAGGGTCGTAACCAGCACGCGTCATGATTTCGACACCCAGTCGATCGGATTCAAATTCGGCGTTTTTGTCCAAGCCTCTTGCATAAATTTGCCCGCTGGCTTGCGCCAGCTTGGCCGTATCACCGTCTTGTGAAATGGCCTGCAAGCCTTTGGCTGCTTGATCGGCAAGCCGCTGACGTTGCACCACCTGGTAATGGTGCCTACGGGCCACGTGGGCCACCTCATGAGCCAGAATGAAGGCCAATTCATCTTCGCTTTCCAGCGTCTTGAGTAATCCTGAAGCCAACAAGATGTAGCCGCCCGGCATGGCAAAGGCATTGATAGCGTCAGATTTGATGACACCGAAATGCCATTTGTAAGTGACGCCCGAGTGCGCTGAAAGCGCATGACCTAAGACATTCACATACTGCTGCGCCACATCAGCCGCAACCAAAGGCGCTGCGCCCAACACTTGCGCTGCAGCAGCCTTTCCTACTTTTTCTTCATCGGTTTGCGCCAGGGCAGTTAAGCTGACACTCAATGCCATCAAGGTGAAAAAATGCCTCATGAAATTACCACTCATCATCGCCTTTCTTCTTCGTAGATGAAGAGGACCCTGAACTCTGTCCGGCACCCGCTGCAGGCGTTGCAGCAGGAGTTGGACGAGGGGCCGTCAGTTGAATTTTTTGGTTGATTGCCACCACCGAGCCCGCTACCAAAAATGACTGCACCACCGCAGGCTGGGCAGTCAGGGTATCGAGCTTGTTGGCTTCTTCAAAATTCGGTTGCCCGCTGACCAAGTCTTTGGCAGAAAGCCCGCGCGCTGCAGAAGTGGCAACGATGTTTCCAGTTCCCAGACGGCCGGTATCGATGGCCGTAGCGCCACCGGTTGCACCGGCAAAATTGATTTGTGACACCTTGAGCCAACCTGTCTTGCCAGCGGAGTCCACCTCAACCCAGAAGCCCTGTCGCTTGAGTGTTTTGACAGGGCTGCCGGCAGCCAGCTTGACGCTACCGGGCTTGCCATCTGGTTTGTCAAGCAACACGGCTTCTTCACGCACTGTCTGGGCTTGCGCCGTCAAGAAAACAAGACTTCCAATCAGAAGCATCCAGCGCAAAAGATAGGCATATGTTTTGTTAGTACTCACCACTGAAAATCCTTATCACGATGTCTTGAGAGCGGGTGTATTTAGATTCAGTCAAGCGGATTTGCATATCCTCGTTACGAGTCGCCTCTGATTTAGTAGCTGGGGCGGGTGCAGCATTAGCTGAATCAACCACAATAACTTTGCAAGAAGGTTTTTGAACGGGTACGCGGATGACAACTTCCATGGCTTTGCCTTTGGTCGTGCTTGCCACCAAGCTCACGCCAGATAAACTGGCCTCTAGTCGCTTGCCCGGCGAGAGATCAAACTCACAAAGTTGATGCGCCAGCCCCCTCATGGCGCGCGTCACCAAGAGTTCTTCGCTAGCCTCACGGGTACCTCGTAGCGGACCTTCAGCAGTGGCATAGACATAACGACCACTGGTTACAACTTGCCGGCTCGATAAACTTTCTCGCACGTCAGCAGGGACCTGCGCATTCGAAGTGAATGCACAGGTCAAGGCTGAGAAAGTAATTAAAGCGAACTTGACACGATTCAAAATTAAAAATCGCGCGCAGCACGACCCTGTCCACTGAATGCATCTGATTTACGGGGCTCGGCCGGGCGCGCAGCTGGGGCCGCTGCCCCGGCTCTAACGCCGGCACCGGAGTTTGCGCTAGAGACCGCTGCAGCCTTGGCACCACTGGCACTATTGAGTTTCGCAAGGTAAGCGGCAATTTGAGCAGAAGCCACTTTCCATTGAACAACAACACCCACTACAGGGCCGTTGTTACTTGGATGCAAAGTTTCCCATTCATGAGCAATGGTCATACCGCTTATCGGCAAAGCGTCGCCAACAGCTTTTAAGCTCTTATTGAATGCACTGTCATCTTGGTACCTCGTGGATTCGTCGGTAAATACTGTCGAGACTTCCGCATCCATCATTTGGCGAGTGGACTCAACAGCTTCACCCATGAACGAGCGAATCAGTCCATACCCACGCGTTTTAGCTACCTCGTAAGCAGAGTCAATACTTTGTTGGTTTTTTGTTCTTGGCTGAGCTTGTGAATAAGCCAAGAGGGCATAGTCGCCTTTTTCATCACGCACCAGTTGTGCACCATACATCGATAACAAGGTTCGCTTGTCATCGGGGATGTGCTGATCTATTTTCTTGCCTGGTTCGCCCTTAGGAATGAGATCCCACTGATTGGTAACGATGGCGTCGGCTACAGCATGCAACTTTTCTGTCCAGACGGTAACGATGCCAACCTGGCCCTGCCCTGAACTGGGGTTTTGCTCAAAGGAGGCCATCACCTTCAACCCAGTGCAGCGCCCCGCAGCAACCGTTGAGACTGCATTTTTAAAACTGGTAGTTTCTGCAATTGCTTTTGCTGCTTGCTGGTCTACAGGTTTTGACGGGTCCAGACCTTTTTTTCTGAGCTCCTCAGACATCTTGTCACCCAACAACTTTTCGCCATACAGCGCCGCTGTTTTGATCGCCTGGGGCATATTTGCCTTGGATTTGATATCTGCATTGAGCGCTTGAGCTACTTTTACAGCGCCTTCTTGAGCCATGCCTGCACGTCGCATTTGTTCTGCGTCAGCTTTGGCTCTTTCCGCAGGGGGCAAAGCCGTGTCCATGATTGCTTCGGTAGCCACGATGAGTTTTTGTGATTCAACACACTGGCCCTTGGCTGTTAACAACGCTTTGTTGAATGCATTGATCCGTGCACTTACAAAATTAGGGTCGCTGGGCGGGGCTGAAATGGTCGCTGTGGCAAAGTCAAGGAGAACGGTACGGCCTTGCTCATCTTTTTTCGTATCCTTGACGTCCTTCAGTCCCTGTTCGCGAATGAACTTGTCCATGCGTGAGCGAACTGTTTCCGTGCCTGAAATACTGTTGGGTAATTCAGGCACCGGCTTTTGTTCCATTTCTATTTTGGGTTCCTGCGCAAGAATGGATGAGGGTACACCCAAACACAACAGTGCCCCAGCAACCCAGGGAGCTAATGCGTAATTTTTATGCTGCTTCATGAGGTTTTTTCCTTTTGTTAATTACCAGTCATCATCATTTTTTGGTTTGGCGCCACGTCCGTCAGGCGATGGCGTCATTCTAGGCAAGTTGGGTAAATTCACTTGGACATTCAAATTGCCGCTGACTTCCTCTGGAAGTACCCTGGCAAGCACTCCGCCCGATTTGATGGGCTGGGGTATGCGACCTGAAACGACCTTGGCTGTGGCGGTCCGGTCCGTCACACTGATGATCTCTGCCCTGGCAACTTCTCGCTCTTCCTGACCCAATGACTCGCGTGTGTAAGGGTCGACCAAATTCTGTCCCAGGGTCACCAATCTGTATATTCGTCCGACTTGAACAGTGTCGCCACCTTGGTTCAGCGTCACCTCGGACTCTGTTCCGCTGACCACAGCAATGGGGTAAATGGCTGTGCCGATAACCTGCCCCAAATCAGCGCCTATGTCGGCCGCATATTGAGAAAGCGACACCGAAGAAGGCAGCCGCCCTGGATTGTTGTAAGTCTGTGCAAATTTGATTTGTCCAGTGGCAATGTCGATCACGCGAACATCAATGCCAACTGGTACCACGCTGCGCGTCACAACTCGGCCAGTGACGCGTTGCTGTTGTTGCTGTTGCGGTGAAAAATTCTTAAGTGCTGCCAATACGATGAAGTCAGCACCGACGCGGACACCCACCTTGACCGTCTCTTCAATCGGAGCGTTTCGTGAATTCACCCCGGCCAATTCACGGTTACTTTTTTCGGTAAACCTGCGATCAATCATCGCAAACTTACGCGTTTGGGTCAGGTACGCCTCTAAAGAGGCTGAAACGCTCTCCGCAAAATCCATAGCCTCGGAACGGCCTTGAGAAGGGCCGGTCACGACAACCGGCATAACCGCCAGCTTCATTCGCTTGAGTTGCTCAGAAGGCTTGTAGGAGGGAATGAGCGCTTTAATTTTGACAAATGACCTGCCGGTGCCCGGGCTGGTACCCGACTCCAACACGGTGTAGGACTTGATCACGCCCCGTGTCATTTTTTCGATGTTCTGCTTGAAGTTTTCCTCAATCGTGGTTGTCCCACCTTTGGTGACTTCGCTCATTGAAAGTGATGTGGCAGTTGAAATACGCATTCCTCCCACTTGGGAAATTGCATTTTCAATTGCATCAATGGTTGCTTTGGACGGGTCACCGCCGTTTCCAGTGGCGACAACCTCACGCATGACTATTTGAGCGCTAACAGAACTGATAGCGCAAACAAGTCCTGCAATGGTCAATGCTGCACGCAAAAACCTCATCACAGACTCACTTAAGGTTGAGCTGATTGACCACCACTTCAGCCGCCACCTTGGCTGCATTGGCCAAAGCAGCGCGGCCTGCGTCAGTGATTTTCTCTGCCCGGCCACTGAATGTACGGTTCGCAGACCCAATGCTGCGGGCAAAACGACCGGTCAGGTCATAAGCAGTGATGTTCATGTTGCCGGTTGCAAGCCATAAGCCTGTATTGGGATCATTGCGGTAACCGTCAACTTCAATGGATGCCAGAATAAATTTGCTCAGCTGGCATTCCTTGATTTTTTTGAAAGTGTCATTGCGCACGTTGGCTGGCAACTGACCCGTCTCAGAATCTGCGTACATCTTTGAAAACGGGTCGTTGTCTGTTACACCGCAGTTGCTGACCAGCTCTTCCCATGGCACGGTGCTGATACGGTTGTTTGTCAGTGTTTCGCCCACCCGGTTTTGCAGGTCATCGATGTTGGCCCATGCCACATATTTGATTCGATCACGCTTGGTTTCTTGTGAGCCACCGGTTACGGTTTTGGATGTTTGAGTCACAGAAACTGCATCGGCTGAGGCTTCAGCAGACCCCGTCCTGTTGCCTGCAGAAGCATCAGCGCTGGCCGAAGAACCGCTGGTGCCTACAGTGGACTCCGCACGTTTGGTAATTTTGGTGTCAAACGAGGTTTGTGAATCCGCGACACGGGCCATTACCAGGAATGCGATGTCGTCCTGAGCTGTGGCTTTGCCGCCGCCAGAAGCTTGTGCAGCCAGACGCAAACGACTGTCGACCATGGTCTCGTTGATTGCGGCCTTGATGCTCACAGTACATGTTGAGGAAGAGCCTGAAGTGCACTTTTCATCAACCACACTCACATCCACCACGATGCTACTGAGGTCGGCCAGAAATGATTTTTCGTTAGCCAGGATGTTATCCAGCTTGGCTCCCTGCAATGTGCCCAAATAGTTTTTCCATGCAGCCTCTTGGGCTTTTTTCATCGCCGTCTCTTTGTTCGAGTCAGTCGCTTGTGCTCGCACGAATTTCTGCTGAGCAACCGCCATGACTGGAACACAGCAAAGTGCAAAAGCCACCACAAGGGAGTTGAATCGGGAAAAGTGATTTGTATTTTTCATAGTTTTACTTTCAACGGGTTTTTGTACAAAGTTCTAGAAGGCGTGGAATGGCGGGGGCAACAGCGTCCAGCCTGACTTCGGCCTGGGCCAGAGTCTGGCCATCACGCTTGGCCATACCACTGAGCAAGTTGACCAAGGTACGCGACAGCAGCCGATCAAAGAAAACAAGATCACGCTCCGGCGTGTCATCTTCTGCTGAATTGAGCGGCGTGCGGTCTTCGTGAGTCGACGCTGCCAAAACATTCAAAAAGCGCTTGTCTTTTTCATTGGCAAATTCATCAATTGCCAAAAACCTGAGCACCAAGGTTCGACGAATAATGGTGACGCCGCGCTGGGTGCTGTGAATAATTTTTTTGTCCAGGTCCCGCAACACCACCTCAAATTTGAGATCAGCGTCCGGAATAGCTATTTCATTTTGCGCAGACAGATCGTCGCTAAATTTGACGGCATACCGTTTTGCAAGCGCATCGTTTTCCTGAAACGGCAAAAGTGGAATGTTCAAATTGTCACAAATCGCTGAGCTTGAGGAAAACCCCAGCAGCTCTTGATTCAGAATTTTTTCAATTTTGTAAGAAGCAAGTTTGGCCTGCGCATCGGGATGGATAGATGCCTTGGTCAGACGGGCAAAATAATTGCTGCTGAAACCTTGATCCCACTTGTTAAAGCGCCCCAGGAAATGCACGAAGGCATTGGAGTAGCCTTTGTAGGCTTCGCCCATGAATCCGACGGCCTTGGCGCGCAAGTTCTTAAGATCGCCACCTGGGCGTTCAAAGCGCAACATGAATGGAAATGAAGACACGATGCGCCAGCCCGTGCTCTGGCTGAACGACAAGACCAGGCCAACACCCGACATGAAAATCAGCAATGTGTTGGCGTTTTCTCCATCTTTTTCAACCCGGGCGCCTACAGTGATTTCATAATCGTGGGCAAAACCAACTAGCATGTCTTCGCCGAATTCAATACTGTCCTTGAACTGAACCAGAGGGGGCTTTTGCTGAGACAGCAAACTTGCTGTAAGTTTGCTTTCGGCCGTGAATGCCTTGCTGTCAGACAGACTCAACTTGCGCGTTTGACTCACAAACTCGCGTGTCAAGTCGTACCGAGCCTGGGCCGCGCCGCCATTGAGCCCGAAACCCGTCCAAACCGGAGGCGACTTGGGACGACTCCTTTGGCCTGCGGGCTGAGCTCGCGCAAGGACAGGCCAACTCAGAGCGGCTACACCTGTGCTCGCCAGCAACATCTGGCGTCTTGATGCATTTCGAGCTGGGTTCTTAGCCACATCAGTCCTTGTATTTGCTGAGGTCCTGACCCACACTGGCTTCCACTTTTTTCATATCCACCTTGGCCACGTCTTTTGCACGCATGGCCTGCTCCCACTTGGCAGAAATGATGCAACTCTGAATCAAGGCATTGTTAGCCTGGGTCAGTGCTGGCAGCGGAGCGGCCATTTTCACCATGTCGCCAAATCCAGCCGTCAAAGTTTGCAACAGCTCGCCATAGGATTGAGAAATGATGCCTTGTGCAGCCAATCTTTTTTCCTGCGCTTGAACCAACATTTGCTTTTGGCGCTCGTCCAATGTCCCTGTCTTTGAAATCATCTTGATCTGAGCCGCCTGAATTTCGGGACTCACGTCTTCAAACACAGGCTTCTCACCGGTATTTTTTGATTTCAAGGACTCAAGACTGGCCAACTGTCCCATCAACTGATTGCCACCCTGGGTAGATTTGATGATCTCGTTACCAATTTGTACGGACTCAGCATTGATTTGACTGGCCTGCGCATACATTTTTCCAATTCGAGTGCTGGGCAATTGCCTCGCATACGCAAGCTGGGCTTGTTCAATTTGCAGGGCTTGTTTAGCGGGGCCTTCCCATTGCTGCCTGTAGGGCATATTGGGTTCGTTATAAAAAATATCTTTTGCCGTGTTGGTATGAATCAACTGGTAATTTTGAGAGTCAAACTCTTTGCGAATGCCATCGCCTTGACTGTATTTGCCTTGTAGACCACCTGCACTCACCAGGTCGCCCAAGGCCTGGCCTAAGTTTTTTGCGCCATGCTCACCATAAGCCGCCATTCGGGCCCGGAAAACTGTCGCCGTGAAATGCTCACCACCGCTTAAAGCCGCCTGATACGTCTCAGACCAGCGGTTCTTGCTGATCGACAACTCTGGTGCCTGCAGGTGGAGAAACGTTAAAGCCATCAGCGCGTCTGCACGCTCTTGCTGGTCCGGGGCTCGTGAAATTTGAATCAAAGCCGCCAGAGTGTCTGGCTCTGGAAATGCTAGAAAGGTGTCGTAGATCGCACGCACTTTCTTGGTCTCAAATGAGGCCTGGAAAAATCGCGCACTCGGAAATGTTTTGCTGATCTTGTCTTTGCGCAATGCAGCTGTGAAGTCATCCTGCAAAGCTTCCAATTCTGAAACCTTGAATTCGCTGGCAATGACAGCGGTGTCAATTTTCATCCGCCCCAAAGCACCCACTTGTTGGCTGCACCATTGGTCACTTGGGGTCAAACCGCCCTTTGCCGGGGCCCTGGCAGTACCCAAAGAGGGCATCCCACCTGGTGCTTGTTGCCCAGGGGGCTGCAATTTCTGCAACTGTTGCAACAAATTACCAAACTGTGCTTGCGCCAACATGGGTGTCAGCGTGAATGCCGCCAAAATGAGTAAGGCGGGCTTTCGTAAGGATGGCTTTTTCATTGTGAACTCGGGCTGGTTGGTTGGCAAATATTGATAATAACCAAAATTTTAATAAATTCAATAAATTCAATAAATTCAACAAATCCAACAAATTCTTCGCATCCCCTCATTTTTTCAGCTCTAGCCCTAAAGCCCTTAGGTCACGGCAATGTGCGCGCCAGCCGGAAACCCGTGGCAGAGCCCCGGTTGGTCTCTGCAGCTTTGCCGCGGTAGGCGCTACGCATATAAGAAGCTGTCAAATCCCAGCCGCCACCACGTAGGACCCGACTGCGGCAGTTCAAAGCCGCTGACCTGCCGTCACTGGCCTGCCATTGCGGACTCCAGCAGTCCTGTACCCACTCCATGACATTGCCGTGCATGTCATACAAGCCAAAAACATTGGGCGCATAACTGCCTACTGGCGCCGTGAAGGGGTGTCCATCATTGCATTTTTCAATTGACCAGGCCGGTTGCTTCAAACGCAAAGTTTCGTCCGCGATATTGGCGTGGTCGCAAACTGACGTGCCAGTCCATGGGTATGGCCTTGAGGAACCTGCGCGGGCCGCGTATTCCCACTCTCGCTCACTTGGAAGCCGGTATTGATGCCCCGTTTTGGTGCTGAGCCAGCGGGCATAAGCCTGTGCATCTTGCCAACTGACACAGACGGCCGGATGCTCGTCCGACTGCGAAAACCCAGGATTTCGCCAGCCCAAATGGGCAGCTTGAACATAGCCATCTCCATCCCAGGTCAAGCAAGCGGAAGCAGCACGGTAGCCAGACTGACGCTCAAACAAGGCCCAATCAAAGCGGGTCACTTCCGTCAAGGCCAAAGCAAAAGCAGGTAGTTCGACTTGAACCAAGGGTGACTCGTCGGCATGTCTGCCGATCTCATTGGCAGGCGATCCCATCCGAAATGAGCCCGACGGCAAACTCACCATTTTTGGACACGATTCGCAATCCTGAAACACCTCAAACAAGGGCTTCTGAGTCACCTTGACAGTCGCTACAGCTTGAGGTTCCGGTTCCGGTTTGGATATCGGTATCGGTGTCGGTGTCGGTGTCGGTTGAGTGCGCAAAGTCGCTGCCACGGGCGCCTCTTGAACTTGCACTTGATTTATTGAAGCCGGTGTTGTCTGGGGGCCTGTAACGGGTGCCTCATCGGTGGCAAGGGTCGCCGGTTGGACCCGTGTCTTCCCCGCCAACCTGTCCACGATCTGCTGACATCCTGAAAGGCCCATGACAAGCACGAGCAAGACCATCAGCCCTTTTCTTTTTTGCCAGTTGGCCCGGGGACAGCTCATATGACTCATCAACTTCCACCTTTCGCAGAGGTCTGGACTCTGATGTTATCCAGTGCCGGAACTTGGCGCGGGAACTAATCTTTCAGATCAAAAAACTCGAGGTTCATCCAGTAATTACAAAGAATTGACGACCCTCACTCCACCCGCACCACCCCCGTCGGCTTAAACCCCAAATCCGCCACCTTGCCTTTTTTGGCGCGTGCTGTGCGGGCGTTGTTCAGGCTGCGGATTTCCAGCGTTTCTTCTCGCTCTTTGGCGCCGCGGCCGATGCCGGCGATCTTGATGCTGCGTGTGTAGGCGGCGGCACCGGCCAGCTGGTCTTTGGCTTCGAGGTCGATGAGCATCAAGCCCCGGCCGCCTTTTTCCATCAGCTTGAGTTCGTCGATTTCAAACGTCAAGATGCGGCCGCCCGTGGAGGCGCAGGCCACGTGGGTGGCCTCTGGCAGCGGCTGCGCGCCGGATGTGCCTGCGGCGTGTGAGGGCCGGCACAGGGTTTCGCCTTCGCCCAGGGTGATGAAGGCTTTGCCGCTTTTGTTGCGCGAGACCATGTTCTCCACACTCGCCAAAAAGCCGTAGCCGCCCGAGCTGGCCAGCAAGAGCTGGGCCGATGCGGGGCCGGCGAAGTAATGCGCCACTTGCGTGCCGGCTTCCAAATCAATGAGGGTGGTGACGGGCTGGCCGTCGCCGCGTGCGCCGGGCAGCGCGGCCACGGGCACCGAGTAAACGCGGCCCTTGCTGCCAAACACCAGCAGCGTGTCCACGGTGCGGCATTCAAAGGCGGCGTACAGGCCGTCGCCGGCCTTGAAGGCGAAGCTGGCAGCGTCATGGCCCTGGCCGTTGCGCGAGCGCACCCAACCTTTGTCGCTGACCACCACGGTCACCGGTTCGTCGATCACTTTGACTTCGAGCACGGCTTTTTTGTCGGCCTGAATCAAGGTGCGGCGCGGGTCGGCAAAGATTTTGGCGTCGGCTTCAATTTCTTTAACCATGAGGCGGCGCAGCGCCGTGGGGTTGCCCAGGATTTCTTCAAGCTTGCCCTGCTCTTCGCGCAGGCTGCTGAGCTCTTGCTCGATCTTGATGGCTTCAAGCCGGGCGAGCTGGCGCAGGCGAATTTCCAGAATGTCTTCGGCCTGGCGCTCGCTGAGCTTGAAGCGCTCGATCAGCGCGGCCTTGGGCTCTTCGGCTTGGCGGATGATCGCAATGACTTCGTCAATATTGAGCAGCACCAGCTGCCGGCCTTCCAAAATGTGAATGCGTGCCAGCACCTTGTCAAGCCGGTACTGCGAGCGCCGCTCGATGGTGGTCTGCCTGAAAGAAATCCACTCACTGAGCATTTGCCGGAGTGACTTTTGCGTGGGCCGGCCGTCCAGCCCCACCATGGTCATGTTGATGGGCGAGGAGCTTTCCAGGCTGGTGTGCGCCAGCAAGGTGTTGATGAGCTCGCTTTGCTCAATGCGGCTGGTCTTGGGCTCAAACACCAGGCGTACGGCGGCGTCTTTGCTGGATTCGTCACGCACCACGTCGAGCACGGCCAGCAGGGTTTGCTTGAGCTGTACCTGGTCCTGGCTGAGGGCTTTTTTGCCGAGCTTGACCTTGGGGTTGGTGATCTCTTCAATTTCTTCGAGCACGCGCTGGGTGCTGACGCCGGGCGGCAGCTCGTTGACAACCAGTTGCCACTGGCCGCGGGCCAGGTCTTCGATCTTCCAGCGGGCGCGCACTTTGAGCGAGCCGCGGCCGGTGCGGTAAGCGGCAGCAATTTCAGTGGCGCTGGAGATGATCTGCCCGCCGCCCGGGTAGTCGGGCCCGGCGATGAAGCCGGCCATGGCTTCGTCGCTGAGCGTGGGGGTTTTGATGAGGGCGATGCAGGCGTCGGCCACTTCGCGCAGGTTGTGGCTGGGGATCTCGGTGGCCAGGCCAACGGCGATGCCGCTGGCGCCATTGAGCAGCGTGAAAGGCAGGCGCGCCGGCAACTGGGCGGGCTCTTCGGTGGAGCCGTCGTAGTTGGGCACAAACTCAACCGTGCCTTCGTCGATCTCGTCCATCAGCAAGCTGGTGATGCGCGACAGGCGGGCCTCGGTGTAGCGCATGGCGGCGGCGCCGTCGCCGTCCCGGCTGCCGAAGTTGCCCTGCCCGTCGATCAGCGGATAGCGCTGCGAGAAGTCTTGCGCCATGCGCACCAGTGCGTCGTAGGCGGCCTGGTCACCGTGCGGGTGAAAGCGGCCCAGCACGTCACCCACCACGCGGGCGCTTTTGACGGGCTTGGCACCCGTGGCGCCGTTGGCCCCGCCAAAGCCCAGGCCCATTCGCGACATGCTGTACAAAATGCGGCGTTGCACCGGCTTTTGACCGTCACACACATCGGGCAAGGCGCGGCCTTTGACCACGCTGAGCGCGTACTCCAGGTAAGCGCGCTGGGCGTAAGACGCCAGGCAGTCCTGGTCGGCCGGCTCGGGGGCTGCGGGGGCTGCGTCGGGGGTGAATAAATCCATGGGGTGTCAGGTCGGTTGGAGGGGCAAAAGAGGGCTTGAGGTACGGCTAAGGGCTGGTGCCAGAAGCAGGCAAAACAGTCATCACAGGAGCCGAGCGCAGCAAAGGTTGCGGACCGGCGTCGGGCAGCATGTTGCCCCGGCCTGAGGCACCGCCCACCATTTCCATGCGCACACGGCCGGGTACGACGGCGACACCGGCCAAAGCGGCCGCACCGGCCGCACCTGAAACAGGCGGGACATCGGCCTGCTGCAGCACTTGGGGCTTTAAAAATGCGTAGAGCTGCAGCACGGTTTTGACGTAGTTTTGCGTCTCTGGGTAGTTGGGTATTTTGTTGCCGGCGCGTTGCACAGCGCCTTCACCGGCGTTGTACGCGGCCAAGGCCAAGTCCAGCCGGCCCGGGAACATCGCCATGAGGTCGCGCAGGTAGCGCGTACCGGCACGCAGATTAACGGCAGGGTCTGTGAGTTTTTGGGCAATGCTGCTGCGGCGGTCGCTTTTAACGCCGTAGCGTGCGGCGGTGGGCGCCATCAACTGCATCAGCCCGACCGCGCCTTTGGGCGAGACGGCTTGCGCGTCAAAACCCGACTCGGCGGCAATCAGGGCTTGGAGCAGTTCAGGCTCCAGGCGGTGCGTTTGGGCCGCTTCTTTGAGCAAGTGTTGTACGGCCTTGTAACGCGGCGACTGCGTGAGGTAGTGCATCAAGCGCGACTGCGCGGGGCTGGCTGAAGGCGGGGTGGCTGCAGCCGGCTCCGACCGCGGTTGCCGGGGTGCGTCCGGCGTGGCGGCGGGCGGGCTGCTGAGAACTTCCAGCACGCTGCCGCCTTGAGCAAACAATTCGTAGCGCTCGTCAAGTCTGGCGTTGGAGAAATGCGCGACACCACGCTCGTCGATATAAGCCCAGATTTGCGCCTGCGCAGCGCCGGCCCACAGCAGCCCGGCGAGCGCGGCTGCTAGCAGCGCGGGCGTTCTCAGGGGCTGGAAGGCGTTCATGGCGCAATCCGCGTCAGACGTCGATGTCCACCGCGTCACCGTGCAACTCCATCAGCTCGCGGCGGGCCGCGGCCTCGCCCTTGCCCATGAGCTTGGTGATCAGGCTTTCAGTGCTTGAAAAATCCACATTGCCCAACTGAACGGGCATGAGGCGGCGGGTGTCGGGGTTGAGCGTGGTTTCCCACAATTGCTCGGCGCTCATCTCGCCCAGACCCTTGAAGCGGCTGATGCTCCAGGCGCCTTCTTTGACGCCTTCTTTGCGCAGCTTGTCGAGGATGGCGTTGAGCTCGCCCTCGTCCAGCGCGTAAACCTTAGAGGCCGGCTTTTTGCCACGCGCGGGCGCATCGACCCGGAACAGCGGGGGACGGGCCACATACAAATGGCCGGTCTCAATCAGTTTGGGAAAGTGCTTAAAAAACAAGGTCAGCAACAAGACCTGGATGTGCGAGCCGTCCACGTCGGCGTCGCTCAAGATACAGACCTTGCCGTAGCGCAAACCACTCATATCGGGCGAGTCGGAGGCGCCATGCGGATCGACCCCGATGGCGACTGCAATGTCGTGAATCTCGTTGTTGGCAAACAGGCGGTCCCGCTCGACTTCCCAGGTGTTGAGCACCTTGCCGCGCAGGGGCAGGATGGCCTGGCTTTCTTTGTTGCGGCCCATCTTGGCGCTGCCGCCGGCAGAATCGCCCTCGACCAAAAACACTTCATTGTTCGCCAGGTCTTTGCTTTCGCAGTCGGTCAATTTGCCTGGCAAGACGGCCACGCCGGAGCCCTTGCGCTTTTCGACCTTCTGGCCGGCTTTCTGGCGCGACTGGGCGGCGCGAATCGCCAGCTCGGCGAGTTTTTTGCCGTACTCGACGTGCTGGTTCAGCCAGAGTTCGAGCGTGGGCCGCACAAAGCTGGACACCAGGCGCACTGCGTCTCGTGAGTTCAGGCGCTCCTTGATCTGGCCCTGAAACTGCGGGTCCAGCACCTTGGCCGAGAGCACGTAGCTGGCGCGGGCAAACACGTCTTCAGGCAGCAGCTTGACGCCCTTTGGCAGCAGCGAATGCAGGTCCACAAAGCTTTTGACAGCAGTGAACAGGCCGTCGCGCAGGCCGCTTTCGTGCGTGCCGCCGGCGCTGGTGGGAATCAAATTGACATAGCTTTCGCGCACCGGCTGGCCGTCTTCGGTAAAAGCCACGCACCACTGCGCGCCCTCGCCTTCGGCAAAGCTCTCGTGCGCAGCGTCTGCAAAGCCTTCGCCTTCAAAGAGTGGAATCACCGGGTCGCCCGTGAGCGTTTGCGTCAGGTAATCACGCAGGCCGCCTTTGTAAAGCCAGGTCTGAGTTTCTTTGGTTTTTTCGTTGATGAGGGTGACGCTGACGCCGGGCATCAGCACGGCCTTGCTGCGCAGCAGATGCGTCAGCTCGGCCATGGGCAGGGCCGAGGATTCAAAGTATTTGGCGTCCGGCCAGGCGCGCACGGCGGTGCCGCTTTTGCGGTCACCCTCGCCGGCGGGGCGGATTTGCAAGGCTTCGATGACGTCGCCACCTGAAAAAACCAGGTGCGCGGCCTTGCCTTCGCGCCAGGATGAGACTTCCAGGCGCTTGGACAACGCATTGGTCACGCTCACGCCCACGCCGTGCAGGCCGCCGGAGAAGCTGTAGGCGCCGCCCTTGCCTTTGTCGAACTTGCCGCCGGCGTGCAAACGTGTGAACACCAGCTCGATGACCGGGGCGTTTTCTTCCGGGTGCATGCCAAAAGGGATGCCGCGGCCGTCGTCCTCGATGCTGACCGATCCGTCGGTGTGCAGCGTGACCTTGATCTTTTTGCCGTGGCCGGCCAGCGCTTCGTCGGCCGAGTTGTCTAGCACCTCTTGCAGGATGTGCAGGGGGTTGTCGGTGCGGGTGTACATGCCCGGGCGCTGCTTGACGGGCTCTAGGCCCTTGAGCACGCGGATCGAACTTTCGGAGTAGTCGGTGGGGAGTTTGGTGGCCATGGTTGTGAGGTGAATTGCGCGGATTGTAGTCCGGGAAGCCCTCAACCACTGTACACAAACACAGTTAAGGGCTTGTTTTGTCACAGCGCTTGCGACTCTAAATCGTTACAGTTGCACCATGACATCAACAACAAACCCGGCTGGGACGCCGTCTATTCAGGCGCCCAAACTGTCCATGTGGCAAGTGCTGGTGTGCGGCGCGGCCATCGTCACCCTGTCGATGGGCATTCGCCACGGCTTTGGCCTGTGGTTGCAGCCGATCACGCAGGCGCAGGGCTGGACGCGGGAAACCTTTGCCTTTGCCATTGCGGTGCAAAACCTGTCCTGGGGCTTGTTTGGTATTTTTGCCGGCATGATTGCCGACCGCTTCGGGGCTTTTCGGGTCATCATTGCCGGGGCTGTGCTCTATGCGCTGGGCTTGGCCGGCATGGCGCTGGCGGCCACCGGGATGCTGTTCACGTTGTCAGCTGGAGTGTTAATTGGCGCGGCGCAGGCCGGCACCACTTACGCGGTAATTTACGGGGTGATCGGGCGCAATATTTCGGCTGAAAAACGCTCCTGGGCCATGGGTGTGGCGGCTGCGGCCGGCTCTTTCGGGCAGTTTTTGATGGTGCCGACCGAAGGCTTTTTAATCAGCAGCCTGGGCTGGCAAGAGGCCTTGCTGGCGCTGAGCGCTGCGGTGCTGCTCATCGTACCGCTGGCCTTTGGCTTGCGCGAAAAAACCTCGCCGGGCGCGGCACCCGTCAAGCGTGAGCAAACCATTGTTCAGGCCCTGGCAGAGGCTTTCAAGTACCCTAGTTTTCAGCTGCTGATGGCGGGCTATTTTGTGTGCGGCTTTCAGGTGGTTTTCATTGGCGTGCACATGCCCAGCTACCTCAAAGACAAAAGCCTGCCGCCCGAAGTGGCCAGTTACGCGCTGGCGCTGATTGGACTGTTCAATGTGTTTGGCACTTACGCAGCCGGCGCATTGGGCCAGCGCATGCCCAAAAAGAACATATTGGCTGGCATTTACTTTGCCCGGGCGCTGGTGATTGCGATCTTTATCGCCGCCCCGCTCACCCCGCTGAGTGTGTACATTTTCTCGGCCGTCATGGGCACGCTGTGGCTGTCCACCGTGCCGCCCACCAATGCGGCAGTGGCGCAGATTTTCGGTATTCAGCATTTATCGATGCTCAGCGGCTTCATCTTTTTCAGCCACCAGATCGGCTCTTTCATGGGCGTCTGGCTGGGCGGCTATTTGTATGACCGAACGGGCAGCTACGACATCGTTTGGTACCTGTCGATTGCCTTGGGGATTTTTGCCGGACTGGTGAACCTGCCGGTGCGCGAAACCCCGATTGTCCGCACGCCGGCGTCCGCTGGTGCAGGTGCCTGAAGCCATGCGCAAAGTAGCTATTTGGGCCCTGGCCATTGCAGCGCCCCTGGCGGTGTTTGCGCTGTACACGCAGCCGGCCTTTCTGGTGATGATGGCCGACCAGCTTTGGGCCTGTTTCTGATGACGCCCGCTACTTTGCATGGCGACGAGCCGGCTTCGGCTTGGGTGCGCCGCTGGAGCCACCTGGCGCCGACCGGCGGCAGCGTGCTGGACGTGGCCTGCGGGCGCGGCCGGCATGCCCGCTGGTTTGCCGGGCGCGGTCACCCGGTGGTGGCGCTGGACCGCTCGGCCGAGGCCATTGCGGCGCTGGGCCTGGGGGCAGAGCGCTGCGAGGCGCTGGTGGCCGACATTGAAAACGGCCCCTGGCCTTTGGCCGGCCGCCAGTTTGACGTCGTCGTGGTCACCAACTACCTGTGGCGCCCCCTGCTGCCAACGCTGCTGGCCAGTCTGGCGCCAGGCGGCGTGCTCATTTACGAAACTTTTGCCGCCGGTAACGAAACCGTGGGCAAACCCTCGCGGCCGGATTTTCTTTTGCAGCCCGGTGAGTTGCTTCAGCTTTGCCAGTCACTGCGCACCGTGGCCTATGAAGATGGTTTTGAAACTGCTTTGGCGGGAACGACAGCGCGCTTTGTCCAGCGCATTGCTGCAGTGCGCGAACTGCCTGCCGCCCAGCCCGCTCAACATCGGCTTGCCTGAGCTGGCGGCAGGGCTTTGCCTTGTCGCTGTCTGAGTAGAATGCCTTCTGGAACATGCCGCTTGTCGCGGCGCCAACCCGCCTGCAAGGTCAAGGTCCTTTTCACATGAAACAAATCACCGGCAGCATCGTTGCCCTGGCCACCCCGCTGCATGAAGACGGCAGCGTTGACTATCCCACTTTGCGCAAGCTGGTGGACTGGCACATCACCGAGGGCACAGACTGCATCGGCGTGGTGGGTACCACCGGCGAGTCGCCGACAGTCAATGTCGAAGAACATTGCGAAATCATCCGCGTGGCGGTGGAGCAAGCGCGCAGCCACGGCGCCAAAGCGGTGCCCATCATGGCCGGCTGCGGCGCGAACTCAACGGCTGAGGCCATCGAGCTGACCAAATTTGCCAAAAAAGTAGGCGCTGACTGCCAGTTGCAGGTGGTCCCTTACTACAACAAGCCAACGCAAGAAGGCCAGTACCAGCACTTCAAGACGATTGCCGAAGCTGTCGACTTGCCCATGGTGCTGTACAACGTGCCCGGCCGCAGCGTGGCAGACATGCTGCACCCGACCGTGATGCGCCTGACCCAGGTGCCCGGTATCGTCGGTATCAAAGAAGCCACGGGCAATATTGAGCGTGCGCAGTGGCTGATCAAGGAAACGCCGGCAGACTTTGCGGTTTATTCCGGCGACGACGGCACCGCCGTGGCGCTGATGCTGTGTGGTGGTCAGGGCAATGTGAGTGTGACTGCCAACATCGCGCCGCGCTTGATGCACGAGCTGTGCGTAGCGGCCGTGGCGGGTGACGCTCAGCGCGCCATGCAGATTCAGCTGAAGCTGCTGCCTTTGCACAAAAACTTGTTCATTGAAGCCAACCCGATACCGGTGAAATGGGCCATGGCCCGCATGAAACTTTGCGGTCCGACCCTGCGCCTGCCCATGACGCAGCTCGAGCCTGCCAATGAAGCCACTGTCGAAAACGCCTTGCGCGTTTGCGGCCTGATCTGAACTGAAGGACATAAATTGAAGATTCACAAGAACCCGAGTATCCGCATGACCCCCTCAGGTCTAACTCTAGCGCTGCTCTTGTCGAGCATGTTGCTCAGCGGCTGCTCCACCATCAACGACACCCTGGTTGGTGAAAAAATCGACTACAAATCGGGCGCCACCAAAGGCCCGTCGCTGGATATACCGCCGGACCTGAGCCAGCTCACACGTGACAACCGCTACGCCGTGCCTGGCGTGGCCGTGACGGCCAACACCTTCCAAAGCGACAAGGCCAGCCGTGCCGGCCAGGTCGGCATCGCTGCCAGCAATGTGGGCGATGTGCGCATTGAGCGCTCGGGCAACCAGCGTTGGCTGGTGGTCAACCGCCCGGCGGACAAGCTCTGGGAGCCGGTGCGCGAGTTCTGGAAAACCAGCGGCTTTCAACTCGCCATCGATCAGCAAGACCTGGGCATCATTGAAACCGACTTTGCTGAAAATCGCGCCAAACTGCCGCAAGACTTCATCCGCAACACTTTGGGCCGCGTGCTTGAAAACCTTTACTCCACCGGTGAGCGTGACAAGTTCCGCACCCGCTTGGAGCGCACGGCCAGCGGCGGCACAGAAATCTTCATCAGCCACCGCGGCTTGATTGAAGTGGTCACTAACTCCAGCGGCAACAGCACTTCCACTGCCTGGCAATCCAGACCGGCCGACCCGGAACTGGAGGCCGAATTTTTGCGCCGCTTGATGGTTCAGCTAGGCGTTTCACCAGAGCAATCTAAAGCACTGATCGCCGTGGATGCAGCGCGTCAGACTTCGCGTATCGAAACCGTGAACAACCAGCAAGTTCTGCTGGTCGTCGACGGCTTTGACCGCGCCTGGCGACGTGTAGGCCTGGGCCTTGACCGCACCGGCTTTACGGTGGAAGACCGAGACCGCAGCAAGGGGCTCTACTTTGTGCGCTATGTAGCGCCTTTGTCAGACAATAAATCCAGCGGCTTCTTTGGCAAAATGTTTAGCAGCAAAGCAGCCACTCCTGCGCCCCTGAAGTACCAGATCGTCTTGACTGCCAAGGGGGATATGACCTCCGTGACAGTGCTCAATGCAGACGGCAAACCCGATACCACCGGCAATGCCCAGCGCATTTTCAAAGTGCTTGCCGACGATCTGAAATAAACACCTCAACTTTCTGCACGGGTGCTGCGGTTTAAAAACCTGGGCAGTGGCAGCACGGGCAATGCCACGCTGGTGCAGGCCCACGGTATCCGGCGTGTGCAAGTGCTCATCGATTGCGGCTTGGGGCACAAGCAACTGTCCGAGCGCCTGCAGCAGGCCGGATTGGACGAGCAGTCACTCGACGCCATCTTCATCACCCACGAACACGCTGACCACATTGGTTGCGCCAGGCAGTTCGCCTTGCGCCACCGCGTGCCGGTATGGATGAGCCGGGGCACATACGCGGCCCTGGGCAACCCGGACTTTGATGGCTTGTTGCGTCTGGCCACAGACGGCCAGGCCATTGATCTCGGCGAACTTGAACTGAACCCCTTTACGGTGCCCCACGATGCCCGTGAACCCCTGCAACTGAGTTGCACTGACGGCCAGTTCAAACTCGGCGTATTGACTGATTTGGGTCACGCCAGCGACCATGTGCTGAGCCACCTGGCCGGCTGCCATTCCCTGCTGCTGGAATGCAATCACGATGCCGGTTTGCTGGCCCAATCGACTTACCCCGCATTCCTAAAAAACCGGATAGCCGGGCCCTATGGTCATCTTTCAAACGAGGCAGCCGCGCAAATTGGACACGCCCTTGCTCACCCTGGTCTGGTCCAGGTGGTGGCTGCGCATCTGAGCGTACAAAACAACCGCCCGGAGCTGGCGCTCAGTGCATTGGCAGGCGTTGGTGCCCATGTTCACGCAAGACCGCAGCTGTCGGTCGCCAGCCCGCAAAGCGGTACAAGCTGGCTGGACGTTAGGGCTTAAGTGGCTACTGAGACGAAAAAAAGCCGCCCTGAGGCGGCTTTTTAACTCGTCGCTAAGAATTACTTCTTGGCGTCAGCAGCTGGAGCAGCGGCTGGTGCGGCAGCTGGAGCAGCAGCAGGTGCGGCGCCTGGAGCAGCAGCAGGAGCGGCAGCGTCAGCAGCTGGTGCAGGTGCTGGAGCTGGTGCAGCAACTGGAGCTGGTGCAGGTGCTGGAGCGGCTTCTTTCTTACCGCAAGCTGCCAGGGCGAAAGCTGCAACGATAGCTGCCAAAACGAGTGACTTGTTCATTTTTCAATTCCTTGATGAGTGTTTGAGACTGTGTTCAAAATGGCTAACCGAAAATAGTTAATCCATGTTTAAGGTGGGAAAGTTGTCGCCTCCAACCTAACTTCAAAGTATATCCGTATAAACCCATGCTTACAAAGCCGGGCTTATTGAGTTTTCACCAAAATAGTGCAAAAAAAAGACACTTCCAAGAGCCGTGCACTTCAGGGCTGATCTTTTAGCTTGGCCGTATGCAGCCAGCCAGCGTCCAACCAATCGGCCAGCAAATCTTTGGCATCGCGGCTGACCTTGCGCAATTGCGCCACGCTCAGTGCACGCTGGTCCGCCAGTTGACGCATCAACAGGGCATCAGCACCTTGGGCGCGGTAGCTCTCACCGTTGATAAAAATATGCTTGTCGTCATACATCATGCGGGTGCATGAATCGAGCGTCAGCACTTGTGAACCGATGGGCGCTGCCTGTGACGCCTTGCCCTCAAACCAGACTGAAGACTTGGGCTCGGTCAGGTACTCGCCCAAAGCGCAAGCCAGCGCCAAAGGGTCTTTCAGGGCCGCGTCTACCGAGGCACGGGCAAAGTCTGTCAGCGCTGGCGGCAGGGCAGCCGGGTGAGCGGTGGCCGGTTGCTGCGGGTCTTTGTAGATTTTGGGTGTGGCCAGCGCTTCGCCGTCATCCGAGCAGTATTCAGCCAAACGCTGCAGTAAAGCACCCGCAATTTCAGCCTGGCCCGGCGCCCTGAAACCGATCGAGTACGTCATGCAGGCTTCGGGTTTGCCGTCTGCACCCGTACAAGTTTGGGCCACGCCATCATGCGCGTAGCGCGGGGGCAGGTA
>JBIKPY010000083.1:0-10824 GCA_044357185.1 Polaromonas sp. | reverse complement strand
ACTGTAGGCTTGCTGCGGCTTGTCCACCGCAAAAGCAATGACCTTGAACAACTCGCCCATCTCGTGCTCGTGGATGAGTTTTTGCAGCATCACGCGCTCTTGCAGCGGCGCATCCGCCATGCCGTCAAGCAGGCCGCAGTTCAGCAAAAAACGGCCCTGGCTGGTGTAGCCCAGCACCTGTAAGCCGGCCTCCTGGCCAGCCAGTGCGATGCCGGTGAAGTTGACATGCGCGGTGATGTCCTTGAGCCCGACCTGCACCAGCGGGTCAGCGTCTGCCGCGTGAGCGCGGTGGCACATGACGGTGCCTGTGCTGCGCTGCGGGTGGTAGTACTCGTGCTCGGGAAAGCCGTAGTCGATGAGAAAAATAGCGCCTCTGCTCAAACGGTCGGCCAAGGTGCGCACAAAGCCTTCGGCTTGGGCGTGTACCTCGGTCAGGTAATCGTGCGGGCCGTCCACGGCCAGCGGCGGGCGCAGCGCGGTCGGCCGGTCGGCCCAGGCGAGCTGGCCGGCTTGCAACGCCGCGCTCATGCCATTGCCCGCCTGTGCGCACCAGCAGTTGCACAGGCATGGCGTCCAGCACTTCATTGCCCAGCACCACGCCGCTGAAAGTCTCCGGTAACTGCTGCACCCAGTGCACGCGCTCGCCGTAAGCGGCCAGGTGCGTCTGCTGCCGTTCGCGCAAACTGCCCGACAGGTCTACGATGGTGTAGCGTGTCAGTGGTGTGCCCGCAGCGTCCAGCGCGGCCATGATGTGCCCGGCCAGCGCACCTGAGCCGGCGCCGAATTCCCAGACTTCATCAACACCCGTGGCCTGCAAGGCCTGGCCGACCTGACGCGCCAGCGCCCGGCCAAAGTGAGGCGAGAGCTCGGGCGCGGTGACAAAGTCGCTGCCCGACTGTGGCATGTGGCCGAACTTGCGCGAGCCGCTAGCGTAGTAACCCAGCCCCGGCGTGTAGAGCGCCAGCGCCATGAAGGCGTCAAAACCCAGCCAGCCGCCGGCCGCGTCCAGGGCGCTTTGCAGGACGGACATCATCTCGGGCTCTGCCCGTAAAATAGCGTGTTGGCTCATAGTCTGAAGCCCTGATTGTCTGCCATGGCGCAAAGGCTGCGCCATTTTGGTCCCCACTCTAGATTGCATGCATGCTCACAACCCAAGGCAGCCAGATTCTCACGCTCACCGGCTTGCGTTTTGACGCCAATCTGGGCATTTTGGAGCACGAAAAAAACGCGCCCCAGCCGATCCAGGTGGATGCCGAGTTGAATCTGGGCACGCAACCCCTGCTGCCCAGAGACGATGACATCAGCCATGTGCTGGACTACCGCAAGGTGCGGCAGATCATCATCAACGAGTGCACCGTGGAACACATGAACCTGCTGGAGAGCCTGATTGGCAAACTCGGGCACCGCCTGATGCAGTTGCCCGGCGTGCTGGGTGTACGGGTCAAGATAGCCAAGCTGGAAATTTTTGACGACTGCGAAGTGGCGATTCGCGTAGAAACAGGACAGTGGTGAACACCATGAACAAGATATTAAACAACGAGGCCCCAACATGAGCGCCGTCTGGATTGAACCCGAAGAAGCGGCCACCGCCCCGCTGGGCCAGCCCTTGCCCAAAGACCTGAAGATCGAGCGCGAGGACATGAAGCTCGAAAAGCGCCTGTGCCGCGAAGTCGGCCGCGCCATCGTGGACTTCAACATGATCGAAGAAGGCGACAAGGTCATGGTCTGCGTCTCCGGCGGCAAAGACAGCTACGCCATGCTCGACATCCTGATCAAGCTGCAGCAGCGCGCGCCCATCAACTTCAGTTTGATCGCCGTCAACCTGGACCAAAAGCAGCCCGGCTTTCCAGCGCACATCCTGCCCGATTACCTGAGCAAACTGGGCGTGCCGTTTCACATTGAAACGCAAGACACCTACAGCATCGTCAAGCGCGTGATCCCTGAGGGCAAGACCATGTGCAGCCTTTGCAGCCGCTTTCGCCGCGGCATTTTGTACCGCGTGGCCGAAGAGCTGGGCGCCACCAAGATTGCGCTGGGCCACCACCGCGACGACATGTTGCAAACGCTGTTTCTCAACATGTTCTTTGCCTCCAAGCTCAAAGGTATGCCGCCCAAGCTGGCCAGTGACGACGGCAAAAACATCATCATCCGCCCGCTCGCCTATGTGGGCGAGAAAGACCTGGTCCGCTGGGCCCAGGTGCGTGAGTTCCCCATTATTCCCTGCACCTTGTGCGGCAGCCAGGACGGCTTGCAGCGCGTGCAGGTCGGCAACATGCTGCGCGAGTGGGACAAAAAATTCCCAGGCCGGCTCGAGAACATGTTCACCTCACTGCAAAACGTCGTGCCTTCGCACCTGATGGACAGCAAACTGCACGACTTCAAAAGCATACACACCACCGGCGTGGCCGACCCCGAAGGCGACAAGGCCTTTGACAAAGAAGAGCTGCCCACGCTGCCCGGCGCCCTGCAGTTCATGGCAAGAGCCCCGGCAGACAACTGAGAAAATTCTGTGCTGCGCATCTTTTACTTGATGGCCGCCCTGTTGCTGACCACCGGCTGTTCAAGCCTGCGCGTGATCGACAGCGATGTCACGACCTTTGCGCTGTGGCCGGCTGCGGCGCCCGTCCCCGGGGCCAGTTACCGCTTTGAGCGTTTGCCTTCACAGCAACTCCTGCCGGCCGGCAGCCCGACTGTGGAACTGCCGCAAGATCAGCTCGAAGCACTGGCGCGCGATGCGCTTAACAAAGTCGGCATGGTCAACAACCCGGCCAATGCAGCTTTTGATGTGCAGGTCAGCGCCACGGCCAGAAAGATACAGCGCCGGGCTTATGACGGCCGTTTCATGGGCGGCCCCTCCGTGGCGCTGGGCGGCGGAACTGCCGGTGGCTTTGTCGGTTTTTCAATGCCCCTCATGGTGTATGAACCGCCCCTGTACCTGCGCGAAGTCAGCCTGGTGCTGCGCGACGCACGCAGCCACGCCGTGCTTTATGAAACTTGCGCCACGCATGACGGCATCTGGGCCGATGCGCGCGCGGTCTTGCCGGCCATGCTGGCGGCTGCGCTGCAAGGCTTTCCGGTGCCGCCCGCCGGCGCGCGCCGTGTGAACATAGAGATACCGCGTTGAACAGCGCGCAGGCCACCCGCATTCTGGCCATTCGCCACGGTGAGACCTTGTGGAATGTGGACAGCCGCATCCAGGGGCATTTGGACATAAGCCTGAACGACACCGGCCGCTGGCAGGCTGAACGACTGGGGTTGGCGCTCAAGGACGAGCCGATAGCCGCCATTTACGCCAGTGATTTGTCGCGTGCGCATGACACCGCACTGGCCGTCAGCCGCCACACCGGCGTGCCCGTGCAGGTCGAGCCGGGTTTGCGTGAACGCAGTTTTGGTGAATTTGAAGGGCGCACCTTTGCCGAGATAGAGACCGAGCTGCCCGCGCTGGCCCAGCGCTGGCGCCAGCGTGACCCGGCTTTCACACCGGCCGGCGGTGAGTCGCTGTTGATGCTTGAAGCACGTGTGTTGAGCGTGGCCGCCCGTCTGGCCGCGCAGCACCCGGGTGAGCAAATCGCCCTGTTTGCGCATGGCGGCGTGATGGACATCTTGTACCGCGCCGCCACCCGCCTGGACCTGCAAGCCCCCCGCACCTGGGCCCTGGGCAACACCGCGGTTAACCGCCTGCTGTGGTCCCCGGAAGGCTTTTCATTGGTGGGCTGGGCGGATGTGCAGCACCTGAGCGATGGCTCGCTGGACGAGTCGTCTACTTAAATTAGAAGGGTCTGCAAGTTGTAAGTTCAGCTGCTGACAAAAGTAGCCTTTAAGCTACAATTCGTCTATGTATTAGTTGCGGCACTACTTCAGTCCTGACGGGCAAGATCTATTTGCCCGCTGGCTTGATGGGTTGCGAGACCGGCAGGCTCAAGCACGGGTTGCCGCTCGATTGATCCGGCTGAACAATGGTAATTTTGGGGACTGCAAACCTGTGGGTGACGGCGTCTGGGAACTGCGTATTGATTGGGGCCCGGGCTACCGGGTTTACTACGCCATTGAAGGTAAGCGCGTTATCTTGCTGTGCGACGGTGGCGACAAGCGAGGCCAGTCAGCAGACATTGCCCGGGCGATTGAGCGGTGGAAAGAATGGCAGCTAAGGGGAAAGAAATGACCGCAACAATGAAACATGACGATTGGCTCTTTGAGCAACTCAAAGATGCAGAGTTCGCAGCTGAGTTCATCAACGCTGCAAGTGAGGATGATGATCCCAAGTCCTATTTAACGGCTCTTAGAAAAGTCGTCGAAGCGCGGGGCGGCATGGCCTCCATTGCCGAAAAAGCTCATCTTTCACGCGAAACCCTGTACCGCACGCTCTCAAGCCGTGGCAATCCAACCATCAAAACGCTCAGCGCCGTGCTTAAAGCTACCGGCTTGAAATTCGAGGTCACTGCCCACTGAGCAGCTTGAGAAGTTTGTGGGGGGGTGCACCTGGGCCCTGAGCAACACCGCGGTTAACCGCCTGCTGTGGTCCCCGGAAGGCTAATTTAGACGAGCAACAACACGTTTTCCCCATCCAGCCCTGCACAAGGCAGCCCCGTGATGACGATGAGGTCTTCTTTGCCCAGACTGCTGACATGGAAATAAGCTCCTTGCTCTAGAGGCAGCCAGCCTATGGACTCGGCCTGAATTTGGGCCAGTTCGTCCAAATAGTCGGCTTCGGTAGGGTGCATCAGTTGAACTTAAGCGTATCGCCAACAGTCTCAGTAGGCAGTGCTGATTGCAGGGCTTTGGCGTAAGCTTGACGAGCGGTTTGCAGCGCAGCGGCTTGGGCTTGCAGGCGCTGCAGCTCTTGGTCGCAGAACTGAATACTGACTAACTGGGCTTTGGCATCGTTTGACAGAGTGTCGAGGTCGTAGTCAACGTTGTCGATTTTGATGGTTGTCATGTTGGGTTTGTCTTAAAGTTAAAAATCAGTTCGGCAAAATTTTACTTGCAAATGACCGGATCTCTGCCTGTGCCATGGGCGTGTCACTGACCCGGCAACACCTTCCCGGCCAGTTCGCGCAGCGCCTCTTCATCCATTTGCTGCTTTGTCGCCACCACCCACAAGTCCAACCCTCTTGCCCGTCGCTTACCGGCCACCGAGGCAAAGCCGTTGGAGCGCAGGGTTCCATTCAGTACCGTTAGGGTAAAGCCGCAGTGATGGGCCATGTAGGGCTTGTCTCGGCCTGTGTATTCACGGTGCGAATAGACGATATCGAAAGGGGTCACCACCATCCCCGAGCCGGTGGTGTAGGCAGTGTCCATCAGCTTGTCTTGAGCAATCATTTCAGCGGCGGCTTGAAGATCCGGGCAGGTGATCACGGCATAGCCTTGCGGCTTGAGTACGCGCAAAAACTCTTTCATGGCCTGGGGAATTTCGTTCGGGTAAAGATGTTCAATGGTGTGGCTGGAGTAAATGGCATCGGCGCTTTCATTGGCCACAGCCGACATGTCCAGCATCGTCCCGATGACATCAGGCTCGTTTGCGGGGTCAATGTCTATGCGGACTTCTTTCCATTCTGCGGATTGAAAGGAGTGTGGAATCCGAGCGCCGTTCTTGGGGTGGCCAGCGCCGACGTTGAGCAGAATTTTGGGAGCGGTATTCGTCATGGTGTTTAAAGATGCTGGAGAGTTTTCACACGCGAGAGTGTCATACAAATTGATGATGGTTTCTTCTAGGTTCCGGGTAAAGCCAGCTACGTTGCACAGGGGCGAAGCCTGCATGAGTTTGCGCAGTGTTTGGCGCAGGTGCACTAAGCGCTGGGTATTGTTTGCCAGTTCCACAGCAATCCGCACATAGTCTTCAGCATCCTTAGCAGCCAGTTCTGGCAGCCCTATCTGGTTAAGGAATGCAAAGGTCTGCCGGCTCACCACGCGGCTTTGCGGCCACGTGATGACGGGCACCCCCATCCACAGGGTTTCGCAGCTGGTCAGACCGCCGGTGAACGGAAACGGGTCAAGCGCAATGTCAATGTCCGCATATTGCAGCAACACATCGGCATGAAATGAAGCGGGTCGCAGTTCAATGCGGCTGGGGTCTATGCCTTTGCCGGCAAAAGCCGCGCGGATAGATTCGCACAAAGCTTCATCGGCCAGAGAGCGCCATTTCAGCACCAGCCGTGACTGCGGCACGGCAGCCAACACCTTAGACCACAGATTAAACACGCCCGCATTGAGCTTGCCGGTGTTGTTAAAGCAGCCAAAGGTGATGTATCCCGCTTGCAAGCAAGGCGGTGGTACCACGGCTGGCGCCCAAGGCACCGGCTGGTAGCACAAGCGGCCGCCGGGCAGGTGAACAATGGGCTCTGCAAACTGCGCTTGCGTGCCGGCCGGTGCATGCCACTCGTCCAGCAGCACGGCGTCTATGTAGCGCAGGCCCGTGGTGGCAAAGTAGCCCAACCACGCCACTTGCACCGGGGCCGGCCTGTGGGCAAACACCGTCAAACGTGAGCCCGCGGTGTGGCCAGACAGGTCAATCAACACATCTATCTGGTCTTGCCGTATCAGCGCCGCCAGCGCGGCATCGTCCAAGCCAGAGACATCCCGCCAAGTACACGCTGCCCGAATGGCGTCGCTCACCCAGTCTGAGACCTTCCCGCTTGAGTAGGCAAAAACAGTGACGGGGTTGGCACCCATGCCGCCAGACGGGCTGTTATGGGCAATCAAAATGTCTTTAACAAACAAGCCAACAGTGTGTTGGCACAGGTCTGCAGACACATAGCCAATTTTTAAAGGGCGCAAGGCCCCTGGGCCCGGCCCGGTGCGCGAAGGCAACGGAGGCCGCGCTCGCCAGCCCCCGGCCTGTGCAACAGCCCAATCGCCCCAAGCGCATGCATTGGTTAAGCGTTGGGCGTCAGTCTCCGCGGGGTTGTATTCCTGGCTCACCAAGGCATTGCGGCGAATCACGGGGTTGTTGGGCTGGGCAACTTGCAGGGCTTCGTACAAACGCTGAGCACTGGCGTGGTCTCCGGCGTCACGCGCCAAGTTGGCCAGGTTCATTGCCGCGCGCAAGTCCTGCGGGGCTAACAGCTGAACCCGCTCATAACACTCACGCGCGCGGGCCAGGTAGCCGAAGTTCAGCAACAGCACGCCGACGTCCAGCAGGGCATTGACATCGCCACTGTGGGCCGTCAGGATTTGCTGGCAAGTGCCCAGCATATTTGGGAAGAGAGCAGCTTGCGCTTGAGATTGAGCCAAGCTCAAGCTGCTTTGCCACTGGCGCATGGAGGTTTCCAAGGGTGCTTTCATGAGTAGCCCGCATTATCCAAGGTCAAGACCACCCAGCGATACGCTTATTTGTGCCAAGACACCTTGATAGACGCAGCCAATGTGGTGCCGTTCACCTTGGGCTCACCGATGTTTGCAATGGTTAAGGCTGGCTCATCAGGTCTAGTGCTAGGTCTTTGCTAAATACGCTTGAGCGTCTTGGTGAAGTTCAGTGCCGTATCGCTGCAAGTAGATAAATGCCATAAGATGGCAATCTTTGCCACTTAGGGAGGTTTTA
The DNA here is from genome assembly GCA_044357185.1 of Polaromonas sp. Classification (GTDB taxonomy): domain Bacteria; phylum Pseudomonadota; class Gammaproteobacteria; order Burkholderiales; family Burkholderiaceae_C; genus Polaromonas. The sequence goes on along the minus strand of JBIKPY010000083.1, from coordinate 3,287 downwards.
TGGCTTTAAATGTATCTTTGCCGATGGAGCTTGAAGCGCGGGTGCGCCAGCATGTTGCATCGGGCCTCTATGGCTCGGCCAGTGAAGTCATTCGTGAAGCCTTGCGCCTGTTCGAGGCTTACCACTCAGTGCAGCAATCCAGTCTGGCCGCCATCAGAGCCGACATCACACAAGGCATGGCCGATGTGAACGCCGGTCACATCAGCAAAATGGACATGGCCGCCATCAAGTCCCAAGGCCGTGCGCTTAAGAAAACGTCCTGATGGCATTGGTATTCTTTACCCGTAGTGCGCAGACTGACCTTCTGGAAACGTGGTCGTTTATCTCGGAGCAAAGCTTCGAGGCTGCTGACCATGTCTTGGATGTCATCGAGAAAGAAGCCCAGATACTGGCCTTGCAGCCCTTGATGGGTAGAGCGCGCCCCGAGTTAAGCGCCGCCATCAGATGTTGGCCGACATCGACCTCGTACAACCTTTACTACATCCCTGAAGAGTCAGGCGTCATCGTAGTCCGCGTTTTGCACCATGCCCGCGATATTCAGAGCAGGGATTTTCTGAACTGACGGTAAGCGTCAGCTTTCACGCCAACTTACAGGCCAGTAGAACAAAAAACCGGACCCAGTATGCGGATGGTGCGCCGCTTAGCTCGGTCTCAGCATCAAGGGCAGCCCAGCCCGGTATGGGGGTTGCACTTCCTGCCCCAGAGCGTCGCCTCCATCATTCCCTTGACGGAATATTCTATAGAGGTTATATTTGCCGAATGATATGGGAAGTTTAATACACAGACGCTTTTGGCCTATGGTGGTCGGGGCTGTCCGAAGAGGAGCAAGTCAGCGTGGCTGCTTCTGTCAACTTATTGGGGGAGCGAGGCCCCAATCTTGGTTTTCCTCAAAGCAGCGGCATCAATGGCTCAAAGCATAGCCATATGCGCGAGCTCAGAACCCAGCACCTTGGCAGGCCCTACCGAACGCTTTATGCATTTGACCCGCTACGCCATGCGATCTTGCTGATTGGTGGAGACAAGACTGGTGATGACCGTTGGTACGCAGTGAACGTCCCAATTGGTGACCGTTTGTATGACGAGCACTTGGAAGAACTCCGAAAGGAAGGAAAAATAGATGGCTAAGAAATTCTCTGATCTGCGTGCAAAGATGAAGCCTGAAGCGAAGAAACGCGCTGCTGCAATGGCTCAAACAATGCTGGCTGAGATGCCTTTGAACGAGCTACGTCAGGCACGTGGTTTGTCCCAAAAGATGCTGGCCGAGGTGTTGCATGTTCAACAGCCCGCTATTGCCAAGATCGAAAAACGTACCGATATGTATCTCTCGACTCTGCGCAGCCACATTGAGGCTATGGGTGGGGAGTTGGATATCGTGGCTCGCTTCCCTGATGGTTCGGTCAAGATCAGTAACTTCTCTGATCTGGGAAATGCTGCTTCTGTTTGATGTGTTGACTGTTTAGCGAGCCAAAGTAGGTCAAGCTAAGTTTCGGCCGATAAGCAGATAGACCTGCCCCACCCAAGCTAGACAAGCCATATTTCAAAGCACAAGAGGAACCGACTCCACCGCCTCTTGCAACCGGTCACGGCTGAGGTGGGCGTATCTTGAGGTGGTGCGGCTGTCGGCGTGGCCTAGTATTTCTTGCACCTCATACAGGCTGCGCCCCGCATTCACCAAAAACGAGGCAAAGCTGTGCCGCAGGTCATGTATGCGCACATAGTCCAGCCCTGCGCGCTGCCTTGCCGCATTCCAACTGGAGAAAATGCTCACAAACGGCAAGCCTGTTTTTTCGTTAGCAAAGATAAACGTAAAAGCATGGTGGCCATACTTTTCTTTAACCGCCGCCAGCACCTGAACGGCCCCCGCTGATAGCGGCACATGCCGCACTTTGCCCGACTTGGTTTTGGGTATCCGCCAAGACTTCTGCTCAAGGTCGATATTGGCCCACCTTGCGTCTAACACCTCGCGCTTTCTGGCGCCGGTGTAAAGCAAAAACAGCACGATCCACTGCAACATCTCGTTCTCGCTTTTGCGAACTTCAAGCAGCAAGCTCTGCGTTTGCTTTTGTGTCAAAAAGTGCTCTATCTTGTTGTCATCAACCAGGTTTTTATACAAGCGCATAGGGTTGCACTCAGGCCCAAACTCGCGCCACCGCACGGCCAACTCGAACCCATACCGCAGCAACGCAAGCGCCCTGTTGCACGTGCCAATGGCATAGCCCCTGGCCTTCATTTGCTCAACAAATGCCGCCACATCACGCTCATTCATCGCCATCATGTGAAGCTTGCCCAGCTGCGGGATCAAGTGCAAACGAATCATGCACTCGTCGGTGTCCCAGCTGCGCTTGTAGCTTTTGACGTAGGGCAAGTATTTCTCATTGAAGAACTCTTCCACCGTCAGGCCCAGCACATGCGGTGCCTCGCCCTTCAGCGAAGGGTCCACACCCTGCCTGACCTCAGCCAGCACCTTCAAGGCGTGGGTTCTTGCCTGCTCAGCGCTCATAAAAACCGCGTCGCCCAGCGTCACTACGCGCAATTTGCCATTAAAGCGGTAGCGAAGCCTGTAGCTCTTGCGCCCAGAGCGCAACAAGTCGCAATAGAAGCCTTTTAGCTCAGGGTCAAACACCTCGATATGGCTGCGATTGCTTGGGCAAACAATACCTCCCACGAAATCATCTTTAATAATCAAATAATTATTCATTAACTGATTTTATTGTATTAAAAAATAGCATTTATATTATATCCTAATATCTGTTGTCGTTGAACGACGGATTATGTCGTTATATCGTCGTTAATAAATTCAAGATAAATAATAACCTTACAAATCAATGACTTGCGAGACAAATATCGTACGCTCACAACAGGTGCGGATAATTCTTCACTCGTCGGTTCTTCTGGAACAAACAGCACAACTGGTAACGACACATTCTCTGGTGTTATTGTTGCCCAAAATGGTACGGGTACAACTGCACAGGCTGGCGATGTCATCAGTGGTGGTTTGGGTACGGACCAGCTGTCTCTCTCCATCACTGGCGCCAACGGAACCAGCGTAGCAACAACCAGCGTCAACGCCATAACTTTGAGCGGTGTTGAAAAAGTCTCTGTTTTGAACTTTCAAACGCTTGCAATGTCCGGTGGTACTGCCGCTGCAACAATTGACGCCTCATTGTTTGACAGCAGCTTGAGCACACTGGCTCTGAGCGCAAGCTCTTCTACTGCAACCATGGGCGACACGGCTTTCACCAACGTCCAAAAAATCGTCAATGCAGAAATGGCTCAGGGCTTGGGTA
>JBIKPY010000082.1:0-10841 GCA_044357185.1 Polaromonas sp. | reverse complement strand
AAAAAGCACCGGCTAAAAAAGCCGCTGCGAAAAAATCGCCAGCTAAAAAAGTAGCGGCTAAAAAGCCTGCTGCCAAAAAAGCTGCAAAAAAATCGCCAGCCAAAAAAGTAGCGGCTAAAAAGCCTGCTGCCAAGAAAGCTGCGAAAAAGCCTGCTGCTAAGAAAGCTGCGAAAAAACCCGCTGCTAAGAAAGCTGCGAAAAAACCCGCTGCGAAGAAAGCCGCGAAAAAACCCGCTGCCAAAGCACCCGCTGCACCGGCCAGTCCTGCGGCTCAGACAACTCTGAACCCGCAAGCTGCCTGGCCGTTTCCAACAGCCAGCAAGCCCTAAGCAGTAAGGTAACTCTGCTTAAAGCCCGACATCGAAAGATGCCGGGCTTTTTTATGGCCCTTCTTTGCGCATGTCAGGCCCAATGCCGACGCAGTGGCGCGTTGGAACGCCCTGAAGCCATCCAGAGGAGCGCAGCGCGCGCTCAAAGCGGACGGATGGTCTCTAGCGTGTAGTTCTGGCAGCCCGGCGTAGCAATTTTGTGCGCGCCGACGCGGTTGCCCAGCGCGCAGGAATCGACCAGAGACCAACCCCGCTCAAGTCCAAACAACAAAGCACCGCGAAACGCATCGCCGCAACCGGTGGGGTCCACCAATTGCACGGCCTTAACGGGCGGCACATGGGTCATCACGCCGTCAACCCAGACCTCGCAGCCCTGGGCGCCCAAAGTCACAACGAGTCCCTGGACGCGGCGCGAAATATCGCTGCTGTTCAAGCCGCAGCGGTCGCTGAGCATGCGCCCCTCGTAGTCGTTGACCGTCACCCAACTGGCCTGGTCAATGAAGTGCGTCAGCTCTTCGCCGTTGAACATGGGCAAGCCCTGGCCGGGATCAAAAACAAAAGGAATAGAAGCCGCCTTGAACTGTGCGGCATGCAGCAGCATGGCATCACGCCCGTCAGGCGAAATAATGCCCAGCTTGATGTCGCTGCGGGGCTTGATTTCGCTGGCGTGCGCATGGCTCATGGCGCCGGGGTGAAAGGCGGTGATCTGGTTGTTATCACGGTCCGTCATGATCATGGCTTGGGCTGTGTAGCTGCCGGCGATCTCTCTGATGAACTCGGTGCTGATGCCCTTGTTGCGAAGGTGCGCCACATAGTCCTGACCGTCGTTGCCTACGGTGGCCATTGGCAGGGCTGAACCACCCAACTGGGTCAGGCTGTAAGCGATGTTGCCGGCGCAGCCGCCGAACTCGCGGCGCAGAGTCGGAACCAGAAAAGAGACGTTAAGGATGTGCAACTGCTCGGGCATGATCTGCTCGGCAAAGCGACCCTCAAAGCTCATGATGGTGTCAAAGGCCAGCGAGCCACAAATCAAGGCGGACATGTTTTTTTCTAGGTTCAGGGATAAAAAGCCAACAGACGATAACCAGTGATCGTCAGCGGGCCGGCTATTTTGTCGGCTTCGGGTGGGGCCTTGGCAGCGGGCTCACCGGCTGCCGGGGGGTCTACGGGTGCCGGTGACGCAGCGCCCCGACCAGCAGCGCGCACATCGAAAGCGCCTGTGAAGGTGCTAGCGCTGTACAGCCAATCGCTGGTGGCACCAAACTCGGCGGGCAACACGATCTTGCGCAGCAAAGGTTGGTCATCAATGCCCGTCAGAGTCACTTCCAGCGCCGGCATGGCGACCGCGCTGGATTGCTTGTTTTGCAAAACAAAGTTCAGACGGTAGCTGTCGGGGCCGACCTGGGTGAAAGACGAGCTGTCAATGGCAACAGCCTCAATGATGCGCGGCGGGCTGACTTGGCATTTCAGCGGCAGGCACAAAGTCTCAACGGCCGGCAACAAGACCGGGTAACGGGCGGCCAAAGCATCTCGTTGATTGGGCAAGAATTGCACCAGGAGCAAGAGCAGCAAAGCCAGTGGAACCAAGGCGGCCAAAGTACGCAACCAAGGTCGCGAACGACTGACGCGGGCTTGTACTGGGTTGATAAAGCTGACTTCCGGCTTGCGGCCGCGTGGCGCTTCGGTGATGACCAGGTTCTTGGGCTCCCGGCCATAAAGCGCGCGACGTGCATCGCTGTCAAGCGGCGCGGCCGGCGGAGACAAGGCCTGGTGAGATTCTTCCTCATTGGGCGAAGACAGATAACTGGACAAGGCATCTGACACGGGCGCACGGGGCTGGGCGGCTACAGAGGGTGTCGGCTCCGGCAGAGGCTCTGAGCTCAGGGTTTGTGACGCGGCGGCCGGGGGCTCGTACAGACTTTCCGGCTTGGGGGCCAAGTCGATCGCGGGAGCTTGCGGAAGAACCTGGAAATGGGCAGAAGCGTCAAACACGCCATCGCACTGGCCGCAACGGACCCAGCCATTGGAAACCTTGAGCTGGTCGGTTTCGACCTGAAACATGGTTCGGCAGGTGGGGCAGCAGGTGATCAGGCTCATTGCTGCGAATTGTAGGGCTTACACAAGGGTCGGGACAGCCTTGCTCACAAGCGCGCTGTCATCAGGATCCAGCCTTCTTGGCTGTCCGCCACGCGCAAGTCGGCGTAGGGTGCATAAGCGGCCTGGAGCTCTCCGGCCTGTCGCTCCAAAATACCGGCCAGCACCAAATACCCGCCAGGCTCAACATGCGCGCACAGCAGGGGGGCGAGCACTTTCAAGGGTGTTGCCAGTATGTTGGCCAGCACACTCTGGTACTGCCCGTGGGCACGGTCAGGCAGACCGGCCTTGAGTTGCACGTGATTGGCCTCGGCATTGGCCAGGGTGGACTGCACCGCCGCCTCATCGATGTCCACGGCGTCGATGTCCAGCGCGCCGAACTTGGCGGCACCAATGGCCAAAATGCCGGAGCCGCAGCCGTAGTCGAGCACCCGCCCCACCGCCAGACCGCCAGCGATCCAGCGCAGGCACATGCGCGTGGTCGGGTGTGTGCCGGTACCAAAAGCCAAACCCGGGTCCAAGCGAATCACCTGCCGGGCCTGCGCCGGCGGCTCATGCCAGGTCGGCACGATCCAGAACGCCGGCGTGATCTCTACAGGCGCAAACTGCGACTGCGTCAGGCGCACCCAATCTTGCTCGGCCACAGGGCTGATAGCCACCAAATGACAGCCCTCAAAAAAATCCTGCACCTGCAGCAGCGCAGCCGCTTCACGCGCAGCCGCCTCGTCAGCAAACAAAGCTGCAACACGCGATCGCTCCCAGCCGGCTTTGGGCGGGGGCATACCGGGTTCGCCAAACAAAGCCTGCTCTGCCGGGGTTTGCGCATCAGCGTCTTCAACCGACACACTCAAAGCACTCAGGGCATCGAGCGCCTCACTGAGTGTCTCAACCGTCTCCACCGGCGCCAGCAAGACCAACTCATAAAGACTCATGGAACAACCTGACCAAGGCAAGTGTGAAAAAAACAGTACGCGTACAAAGTCTGCACGCTTTCAGCGCTGGCGCTTGGACAGCCATTCTTCAAGGTAATGGATATTGGTGCCGCCGTCCATGAACTTGGGGTCGACCATCAGTTCGCGGTGCAGTGCAATGTTGGTGTTGATGCCTTCAACCGCAGTTTCTGCCAGCGCCGTGCGCATGCGGGCCAAGGCTTGTTCACGCGTGTCACCGTGCACGATGATCTTGCCGATCATGGAGTCGTAGTTCGGCGGCACAAAGTAATTGGCGTAAATGTGCGAATCCACGCGCACGCCCGGGCCGCCGGGCATGTGCCAGGTGGTGACCCGGCCGGGGGAAGGGACAAACTTGTAAGGGTCTTCGGCATTGATACGGCACTCGATGGCGTGGCCTTTGATTTCAACCTGGCGCTGCGTGAAAGGCAGCTTTTCACCGGCCGCCACCTGGATCTGGGTTTTAACGATGTCCACGCCGGTCACCCATTCCGTGACCGGGTGCTCGACCTGCACGCGGGTGTTCATCTCGATGAAATAAAACTCACCGTCTTCGTACAAAAACTCAAAAGTGCCGGCACCGCGATAGCTGATTTTCTTGACGGCTGCCACGCAACGGTCTCCAATTTTTTCAATCAGCTTGCGCGGGATGCCGGGCGCCGGCGCCTCCTCAATCACTTTTTGGTGACGCCGCTGCATAGAGCAGTCACGCTCGCCCAGCCAAACGGCATTTTTATGCTGATCGGCCATGATTTGAATTTCGACGTGGCGCGGGTTCTGAAGGTACTTTTCCATGTACACGGCGGGGTTGCCGAATGCAGCGCCGGCTTCGGCTTTGGTGGTTTGCACCGCATGTATCAGGGCCGCCTCCGTGTGCACGACACGCATGCCGCGCCCGCCGCCGCCGCCGGCAGCCTTGATGATGACCGGGTAGCCGATGGCTTTGGCCGTGCGCTTGATGATGATGGGGTCATCCGGCAAAGCCCCTTCGGAGCCGGGCACGCAAGGCACACCGGCCTTGATCATGGCTTGTTTGGCGGAAACCTTGTCACCCATGATGCGGATCGAATCCGGCGAGGGGCCGATGAACTTGAAGCCGCTTCGCTCCACCCTTTCGGCAAAGTCGGCGTTCTCGCTCAAAAAACCGTAGCCGGGGTGAATGGCTTCGGCGTCCGTCACCTCGGCCGCCGCGATGATGGCCGGCATGTTGAGGTAACTCAGTGCAGAAGGCGCGGGGCCGATGCAGACGGACTCGTCAGCCAGCTTGATGTACTTGGCTTCGCGGTCCGCCTCAGAGTAGACCATCACGGCCTTGACACCCAATTCACGGCAGGCGCGCTGGATCCGCAGGGCGATCTCGCCCCGGTTGGCAATCAGTATCTTTTTGAACATGGTGCGGGCATCACTCGATCGTCAGCATGGGCTGTCCGTACTCCACGGCCTGACCGTTTTCGCACAGGATGGAGGTGACGGTGCCGGACTTATCGGCCTCGATCTCATTGAGGATTTTCATGGCTTCAATGATGCAAATGGTGTCGCCGGCCTTGACCACGCTGCCGATTTCGACAAAAGCCTTGGCGCCGGGGCTGGCGCTGCGGTAAAAAGTTCCTACCATGGGGGACTTGACCGCGTGACCATCGTCCTCGGGGGCAGCAGCCGTAGCCAGCACAGGAGCGGGCGCGGGCGCCACGGGGGCCGCAAGCGGCGGCGCTGAGTTCACCACGGGACTTTGCATGACCATGGGAGCAGCCCCCATGGCCTTGACGATACGCACCTTGCCCTCGGCTTCGGTGATCTCGAGCTCAGACACATTCGAGTCTGAAACCAGGTCAATCAGCGTCTTGAGTTTGCGTAAATCCATGGTCTGTTCTCCGGGGAAAATAAGCCAGGCGATGAGCCAGGCCTGTTGGGTGATGGGTGATGGGGCAAGCCCTGAGGCAGTCTCGCTGCGGCAGATCCACCCGTCTGGATGTACTAATGTCGCATTAAAATTGCTTTATTGCGCTCTTAATCTGTCTTTGTGGCTTATTTTTCAATAATTTTACTCATCTACAAAATTCACCAGAATCGATTTCAGCGGGTTTTGCCCCGTACAAACCGGAGCGTAAGCGGTGAAAACCCAAGCCACGACCCCAGCCAGCTGAAGCAAGACCTGAACTTTAACGCAATTTAAAGCCTGATTGAGGAATTTTGGCGATGGCTTTGAAATGGCCGCCCGGCAAGCAAAGGCTCAAGCCAGAAGGGCCCAAGCCGCCAGATCATCGGCCGAGAGCTTGCCCATGCGCCGCTGCAAAACGGCACCCGATGCTGAAAAAACCACCGAGAAAGGCAGGCCGCCGCTCACATTGCCCAAGCTTTTGCTCAGCTCGGTGCCGCCCAGGCCGGCCATGGCGACGGGAAAGTCCAGGGGCGATTTGGCCAGCCAGGCCCGCACGGCGCTGGGCTGATCGACCGCCAGGCCCAGCACGCGCCAGCCACGCGACTGCTGCGCCAGGTGAAAACGGTTGAGCAAAGGCAATTCCTCCACGCAGGGCGGGCACCATGTAGCCCAGAAATTGAGCAGCAGGGGCTGGCCTGCCAGGCTGCTGATTTTGAAAGGCGCACCGTCAGGCGTCTCCAGCGCCAGTCCCCAAAAAGGGTCTGCCGCCAGCGCCGCGGAGCTCATGGCCTGGCGACCCGACTGCCACCAGAATGCCCCGGCCCCGGCCAAACCGGCACTCAGCGCCGCTCCGGCGTACAAGATTTTTCTGCGTGAGCTCATACGGGTTCCTGAATTAAAAAACGGTGTTTATAAATGACCCAAGCCCGCGCGGCCGGATTTCGCTCAATCTGCAGCCGCCAGCAAACCAGCCACCGCAGCCAGGTCGCCACGCGGTGACAGACCCCGGGCGTCCGGTCGCAGCGCGCCGCGCAAATCATCGTGGTCATACACCATCAGGTGCACGCCGACGGTCTCTTGCAAAGGCTTGCACAGGCTGCGGATGCTCAGCGCCTCGACACTCTCGCCCGTGAAACCGGTGACTGTACGCGGTTCGTAATCCACCTGGTGCTCGATCAACGCGATCTCAGCTGACTTGGGGTCATCGCAAAACAGCTGGATGTAGATATCGGACAAACGCGTGGCCGTGCCGCGCCAGACCGCGCCGCCTAAAAACGGCCTGAATTCGGCCATACGCTGCATCCAGAGCAGCGCCAGTTGGCGCAGCGCGGCCAACTCGGCGGGCTGCGTGTCCGCGCAAAACAGCGCGATGTACTCGCGCACAGCAGCTTCCACCAGGTCGTTATCAGGTAAAGCGGTGCGGGCCGGCAAGCCCAGCTGCTTGAGCGCGCGGCGCTTGGCAGGCCCGTACTCCAGCCCCTCCTCCACCACCATGGCGGCAGCGGCAGCGGCGATCTGCTCCTTCAGGCTGTGGGGTTCAAAGTCGTGCATAACTGCATTTTTGCATCCCTGGGCTGCCTAAAATGCTGCATGCACATACATATATTAGGAATCTGCGGCAGCTTCATGGGTGGCTTAGCTGCCTTGGCGCGTGAGGCCGGCCACCGGGTCACCGGTTGCGACACCGGGGTATACCCGCCCATGAGCGATCAACTGCGTCAGTTGGGCATTGACTTGACCGAAGGCTATGACGCCGCGATCTTGAGCCAAGCCGGCTTTGCGCCCGATATGTTCGTCGTGGGCAATGTGGTTTCACGGGCGCGTCTGCCCGATGGCCGCCCGCGTTACCCGCTGATGGAGGCCATCCTGGACCAGGGGCTGCCCTACACCAGCGGCCCGCAGTGGCTGGCCGAGCACGTGCTGCAGGGCCGCCATGTGCTTGCCGTGGCCGGTACCCACGGCAAGACCACAACAACGGCCGTGCTGTCCTGGATTCTGGAGCAGGCCGGCCTGCAACCGGGCTTTCTGATCGGCGGCGTACCTTTGAACTTTGGCGTGTCAGCAAAGCTAGGCCAGGGTCGCTGTTTTGTGATTGAAGCCGACGAGTACGACACCGCGTTTTTCGACAAGCGCAGCAAGTTTGTGCACTACCGCCCGCGCACGGCGATTTTGAACAACTTAGAGTTTGACCACGCGGACATTTTTGACAATCTGGCGGCGATCGAGCGGCAGTTTCATCATTTGCTGCGGACGGTGCCTGCGCAGGGCCGGGTGGTGTTCAACGCCGGGCAAGACAGCCTGGCCCGCGTGCTGGGCCAGGGTTGCTGGTGCGAGCAAGTCGGCTTCGGCGCAGGCGCGCAAAGCGGTTTCAGCGCCGACGGGGAGCCCGATGACTTTGCCGTACTCAAGGCCGGTGAAACAGTCGCCCGAGTGCGCTGGTCTCTGACCGGCTTACACAACCAGCTCAATGCACTGGCAGCCATCGCCGCAGCCGAGCATGTGGGCGTGCGCCCTGCCGATGCAGCCCTGGCCTTGTCCAGCTTTGAGAACGTCAAGCGCCGCATGGAAGTGCGTGGCGTGTTGACGCGCGAAGGCGGCAACATCACGGTCTATGACGACTTTGCACACCATCCGACGGCGATCCACACCACCATAGACGGCCTGCGGCGTCAATTGAATGCGCAAGGACAGAGCTCAGCGCGCATCCTGGCGATCTTTGAGCCGCGCAGCAACACCATGAAACTGGGCACCATGACGGCGCAGCTGCCCTGGAGCCTGGAACAAGCCGACCTGGCTTTTTGCCATGCCGGCGGCCTGGACTGGGACGCCAGAGCCGCGCTGGCTCCCATGGGCGCCCGCGCGCAAGTGGCTGACGATATCGCGTCCGTGCTGGCGCAAGTCAAGGCCGCGGCTCAGCCGGGCGACCACTTGCTGTGCATGAGCAACGGCGGCTTCGGTGACATTCACAGCAAACTGCTGTCCGCACTGGCCGCTTGAATCAGCGCCCGCGACGCGCCAGCACGGCTTGCGACAAACCTTCGAGCAGCTTGAGTGAGTCCTCCCAGCTGATGCAGGCGTCGGTGATGCTCTTGCCGTAGGTCAAGGCACTGGCGTCATCTTTGCCCGGTGTGAATTTCTGAGCGCCTGCATTGAGGTGGCTCTCCACCATCAGGCCGAAGACCTGCTTGGAGCCGCCGGCCACTTGAGCGCCGATATCACGCGCCACTTCGAGCTGTTTTTCGTGCTGCTTAGAACTGTTGGCATGGCTGCAATCGACCATCAGCGTGGCCGGCAATTGCGCAGCGTCCAGGTCTTTGCAGGCGGCAGCCACGCTGGCAGCGTCATAGTTAGGCGCCTTGCCGCCGCGCAAAATCACGTGGCAATCGCGATTGCCCTTGGTTTGCACAATCGCCACCTGCCCGTTTTTGTGCACAGACAAAAAGTGGTGGCCGCGCGCCGCCGCCTGAATGGCGTCGGTGGCAATGCGGATGTTGCCGTCGGTGCCGTTTTTAAAACCGATGGGCGCAGAAATACCCGAAGCCAGTTCGCGGTGCACCTGGCTTTCGGTGGTGCGGGCACCGATGGCGCCCCAGGAAATCAGGTCGCCAATGTATTGCGGCGAAATCACATCCAGAAACTCACTGCCGGCAGGCAGGCCCAGCCGGTTGATATCGATCAGCAATTGGCGCGCAATGCGCAGGCCTTCGTCAATGCGGTAGCTCTCGTCCAGGTAGGGGTCGTTGATCAGACCTTTCCAGCCCACGGTGGTACGAGGCTTTTCAAAATACACGCGCATCACGATTTCCAGTGTGCCGGCGTACTTATGCCTTTGCTCGACCAGGCGGCGCGCGTACTCCAGCGCGGCAGCCGGGTCATGGATGGAACAAGGGCCGATGACCAACAACAAGCGGTCGTCGGTGCCGGCCATGATGTTGTGGATGCTCTGACGGGTTTGGGTGATCAGTGACTCGACCGGCGTAGCGCTGATCGGGAAAAAGCGGATCAGATGTTCTGGCGGTGGAAGCACGGTGATGTCCTTGATGCGCTCGTCATCGGTCTGGCTGGTTTTGTCGACGGGACGGGCATACCAACTCTCGCTGGTGGTCTGGATGGGGGCATTCATGACGGACTTCCTTGGGGTTGAACTAAAGAATCGGATCCACAAAAAAAAACCGCCGGGGGTCCGGCGGTTTAGGAGATTCAGCTGCGTTGGGGGTGCTTACGCAAGTATCTCTCTACCGCCGGTGGCGCTTGAGAAGCTAAAGTAAGCAAAATAAAATGCGGCTGAATGCATCAATGAAATGTAGCACAAGCTCAACAACGGGGCCTTAAGCGGTGCCGCCCACGGTCAAAGCATCGATGCGCAAAGTCGGCTGGCCGACGCCGACCGGCACGCTCTGGCCCTCTTTACCGCAGGTACCCACGCCACTGTCCAGCGCCAGGTCATTGCCGATCAGGCTCACGCGCTTGAGCGCCTCGGGGCCGCTTCCAACGATGGTCGCGCCTTTAACAGGGTACAAAATTTTGCCGTTTTCAACCCAGAAAGCCTGGCTGGCCGAGAACACGAACTTGCCCGAGGTGATGTCCACTTGACCACCGCCGAAGTTGGTAGCGTACAAACCTTTTTTCATGCTGGCGATGATTTCGGCGGGGGCTTTGTCACCGCCCAGCATGTAGGTGTTGGTCATGCGCGGCATCGGCATGTGGGCATAACTTTCACGCCGGCCATTGCCGGTGGGCTTGACGCCCATCAGGCGGGCGTTGAGCGAGTCCTGAATGTAGCCCTTCAAAATGCCGTCCTCGATCAACACATTGCGCTGACTAGCATTGCCTTCATCGTCCACATTGAGTGAGCCGCGGCGCTCGGCCAGCGTGCCGTCGTCGAGCACCGTCACGCCTTTGGCGGCGACGCGCTGGCCGATACGGCCGGCAAAAGCACTGGAGCCCTTGCGGTTGAAATCGCCCTCCAGCCCGTGGCCAATGGCTTCGTGCAGCAAGATGCCGGGCCAGCCGGGGCCGAGCACCACGCTCATCTCGCCGGCCGGCGCGGGCCGGGCTTCGAGGTTGGTGAGCGCAGCCTTGACCGCGTCATCCACATAGGCCTTGATCTGCGTTTCATCGAAGTAAGCCAGACCGAAGCGGCCGCCGCCGCCGCCCGAGCCGACCTCCCGGCGGGCCACACCAGCGATTTTTTGCTCGGCAATCACCGTCACATTCAAGCGTACCAGCGGCCGCACATCGGCGGCCAGTGTGCCGTCGGCACGCGCCACCAGCACCACGTCGTATTCACTGGCCAGGCCGGCCATGACCTGCACGATGCGCGGGTCCTTGGCCTTGGCGAGTTTTTCAACCCGCTCCAGCAACTTGACCTTGGCGGTGCTGTCCAGCGTGGCAATCGGGTCAATGTCCCGGTAAAGCGAGCGGCTGCCGGCGACCTTGCGCGCCGGGGTCTTGACACGGCCGGCCCGGTTGGCAGCAGAGATGGTGCGCACGGTGCGGGCGGCATCGAGCAAGGAGGCTTCGGAAATATCGTCCGAGTAAGCAAACGCCGTTTTTTCGCCGCTGACGGCACGCACGCCGACGCCCTGG
>JBIKPY010000024.1:0-34018 GCA_044357185.1 Polaromonas sp. | reverse complement strand
GCGATCTGGTCGCGAATCTTTTCGAGATCCCCGTCAGTCAGATCCTTGATCTTCTTGGCATAAGCGATATCGCATGCCTCACAGATCTTGCGAGCACGGGTGCGACCGATGCCAAAAATTGCAGTCAAGCCGATTTCGGCGTGCTGTTGCGGCGGAATGTTGATACCTGCGATACGAGCCATATGCGTCCTCTAATACTCTTTGAAATCAGCCTTGACGCTGTTTATGGCGTGGGTCTGTGCAAATAACACGCACAACGCCTTTGCGACGGATGATTTTACAGTTGCGGCAGATCTTCTTAACAGAAGCTGAAACTCTCATTTTCTTCTCCTAAACTTTCTCTATGCGGACTCGCATGAACACCTTGGGCACCTGCCCAGAATCATTGACCGGGCTTGAAATTCGCTTTTTTCAGCAAGGATTCGTACTGCTGGGACATCATGTAGTTTTGCACCTGGGCCATGAAATCCATGGTTACCACTACGATGATCAGCAAGGACGTTCCACCAAAGTAAAAGGGCACGTTGTATTTCAAAATCAAGAACTCGGGCAACAGGCACACAAAGGTGATGTAAACCGCACCGGCGAGCGTCAAGCGAACCAGAATTTTGTCAATATAGCGCGCAGTTTGATCACCGGGACGTATGCCGGGAACAAAAGCGCCGCTCTTTTTCAAGTTGTCAGCTGTTTCGCGGCTGTTGAACACCAGCGCGGTGTAAAAAAAGCAAAAGAACACAATGGCGCCAGCGTAAAGCATCACATAGATGGGCTGGCCTGGCGTAAGCGTTGCGGCAATGTCTTTGAGCCAACGCATGCTGTCACCAGTGGTGAACCAGCCCACCACGGTGGCCGGCAACAAAATGATGGACGAAGCAAAAATGGGAGGGATTACACCCGCCATGTTCAGCTTTAACGGCAAGTGCGAGGACTGGCCGCCATAAACCTTGTTACCCACTTGGCGACGCGCATAGTTCACCAGTATTTTGCGTTGACCACGCTCGACGAAAACCACAAAGTAAGTCACCAGCGCAACGACGATCACAATCACCAGGGCGACCAGAATGCTCATGGCCCCGGTGCGTACCAGCTCCATCAGACCGCCCATAGCGCTTGGCAAACCGGCTGCAATGCCGGCAAAAATCAGGATGGAGATACCGTTACCCAGACCCCGCTCAGTGATCTGCTCACCCAGCCACATCAGGAACATGGTGCCCGCTGTCAGGCTGACTACCGCCGTCATGCGAAAGCCAAAGCCTGGTGCCAGCACCAGACCCGGCGAGCTTTCAAGCGCAACCGCAATACCCATAGACTGAAAAAGCGCCAAACCCAAGGTGCCGTAGCGCGTGAACTGCGTGATCTTGCGGCGGCCGGATTCGCCTTCTTTCTTGAGCTGCTCGAATGTGGGGACCACATAAGTGAGCAACTGCATGATGATGGAGGCAGAGATGTAGGGCATGATGCCCAGTGCAAAGACCGTGAAGCGTTCCAGCGCGCCGCCCGAGAACATATTGAACAAATTCAAAATGCCGCCCTGCTGGCCGCCGAACAGTGCTTGCAGCTGGGTAGGATCAATACCCGGAACAGGAATGTGTGCGCCCACGCGGTAAACGACCAGCGCGAGCAGCAAAAACACGAGCCGATTGCGCAGGTCACCGAACTTGCCGGTCTTTGCAATTTGGGCGGAGCTGGTGGCCACTGATCGTTATCCGTTTTGAGCTTGCTGTTGGGGACTCTGCGCGCAATTAAGCGACGGAACCGCCAGCCGCTTCAATCGCTGCTTTTGCACCGGCGGTAGCGCCGATGCCATTGAGCTTGACCGCTTTGGTCAACACGCCGGTCTTGACAACCTTGATGGTCTTGGCCATCTGGCCAACCAGACCGGCAGTCTTGAGCGCCAGCACATCGACTTCAGCCAGGCCGAGCACTTCGAGCGAAGTCAAGGTCACTTCTGCATTGAACTGCAGTTGGTGCGACTTGAAACCGCGCTTGGGCAAGCGGCGCTGCAAAGGCATCTGACCACCCTCGAAACCCACCTTGTGGTAGCCGCCCGAACGGGACTTTTGACCTTTGTGGCCACGACCGGCGGTTTTGCCGAGGCCGGAGCCGATGCCACGACCGACACGGCGCTTGGCATGCTTGGCGCCATCGGCGGGCTTGATTGCGTTGAGTTCCATGATGAACCTGTCCTTACAGAATCTTGACCAGATAACTGATCTTGTTGATCATGCCGCGCACTGCGGGCGTGTCTTCGAGTTCGCTGGTGCTGTTAACACCGCGCAAACCCAAACCACGAACCGTGGCACGGTGTGACTCTTTGGTTCCAATCGGGCTTTTAACCAGCTGGACCTTGATTTTGTTTTCTGTCGTCATAACCATTCCGCCTTAGCCGAAGATGTCTTCGACTGTTTTGCCACGCTTGGCAGCGATGTCGCCAGCCGTGGTCGATTTATTCAGGGCGTCCATCGTGGCGCGCACCATGTTGTAGGGATTGCTCGAACCATGGCTCTTGGCCACGATGTCGGTGATGCCCATGACTTCAAAGACAGCGCGCATCGGGCCGCCGGCGATGATGCCGGTACCTTTGGGAGCCGGTGCCATCATGACGTTGGCAGCACCGTGGTGACCGAACACGTTGTGATGGATGGTGCCGTTCTTGAGCGAGACCTTGGTCATGTTGCGACGGGCTTCTTCCATGGCCTTTTGCACAGCTGCAGGCACTTCTTTCGACTTGCCCTTGCCCATGCCGACGCGGCCTTCGCCATCACCGACCACGGTCAGTGCTGCGAAACCCAGAATACGACCGCCCTTAACGACTTTGGTGACGCGGTTGACCGCGATCATCTTTTCCTTCAGACCATCGTCCGGAGCGTCGTTGTTTGATTTAGCTTGAAACTTAGCCATACTTAATTCCAGTCTTAGAACTGCAGGCCGGCTTCACGCGCAGCCTCGGCCAGCGCTTTAACGCGGCCGTGGTAAGCGAAGCCAGCGCGGTCAAACGCTACTTTTTCAACACCAGCTGCTTTTGCTTTTTCAGCAATGCGCTTGCCAATGGCTTGCGCGGCAGCAACGTTTCCACCCTTGCCTGAAGCGCCGATTTCCTTGCGGACTTCGACTTCTGCCGTTGAGGCAGCGGCCAGGATCTTGGAGCCGTCGCCGGAGATGACGCTGGCGTAAATATGCAAATTGGTGCGGTTCACCGTCAGACGCGCCACACCTTGTGTCGCAATGCGGATGCGGGTCTGGCGTGAACGACGAAGGCGCTGCTCTTTTTTGGTCAACATGATGCAGCTCCTTATTTCTTCTTGGTTTCTTTGATCGTGATCTTCTCATCCGAATAACGGATGCCCTTGCCCTTGTAAGGCTCGGGGGGACGAATCGCACGAACTTCAGCGGCGATCTGACCAACGCGCTGGCGGTCAGAACCTTTGATCACAACTTCCGTCGGGGTCGGGGTTTCAACTTTGATGCCGGCAGGCATGTCCAGAACCACAGGGTGGGAGTAGCCCACGGTCAGGTTCAGTTTGGCGCCTTGCGCCTGAGCCTTGAAACCCACGCCAACCAAGTTGAGCTTTTTCTCAAAGCCCTTGGTAACACCGGTGACCATGTTGTTCACAAGCTGGCGCATGGTGCCGCTCATGGCGTTGGCTTCGCGGGAATCGTTGGCCGGCGCGAAGTTCAGCTTGCCAGCGTCATTGGTGATGGTCACCAACACGTTTTGGGCTTGTGCCAGGGTGCCCAAGGCGCCCTTGACATTGATGTGGTCTTCCTTGAAGACAACGTCAACGCCCGCAGGGACGATGACGGGCATTTTTGCTACACGAGACATTTTTATTACTCCTAATGTCCGTTAAGCCACGTAGCAAAGAACTTCGCCACCGATGCCGGTTGCGCGCGCTTTGCGGTCGGTCATGACGCCCTGGGGCGTGGTGACGATCGCCACACCCAGGCCGTTCATGACTTGAGGAATGGCACCGTGGCCTTTGTAAACACGAAGACCGGGGCGGCTGACGCGTTCGATGCGCTCAATCACGGGACGGCCTGCGTAATACTTCAGGGCAATTTCAAGTTGGGGCTTGCCGTCGTTGGCCTTGACCGAGAAGCCGTCGATGTAGCCCTCGTCTTTCAGGACCTGCGCGATGGCGACTTTGACTTTGGAAGACGGCACCTGCACAACGGCTTTTTCAACCATTTGTGCATTGCGGATGCGCGTCAACATGTCGGCGATAGGATCACTCATGCTCATTTGTGGTTCTCCTAGTGCTTACCAGCTTGCCTTGGTGATACCGGGGATATCACCTGCAAAAGCCAGTTCACGGATCTTGGCGCGAGCCAGGCCGAATTGACGGAACGTACCGCGCGGACGACCCGTGATCGAGCAGCGGTTGCGCTGGCGAGTCGGATTGGCATTGCGGGGCAACTTTTGAAGTTCAAGGCGGGCCAGCGCACGCTCGTCATCGGTGCGCTTGAAGTCGTTGGACGTTGCCTTGAGTTCTGCGTATTTTTTGGCGAACTTGGCCGCGAGTTTTTCGCGCTTGAGTTCACGTTGCAGTAGAGCTTGTTTTGCCATCTCTTGCGCCTTCAGTTCTTGAACGGAAAACGGAAAGCGGTGAGAAGTGCCTTGCACTCTTCATCGGTCTTGGCCGTCGTGGTAATGCTGATGTTGAGACCGCGCAAGGCGTCGACCTTGTCGTACTCAATCTCAGGAAAAATGATCTGCTCTTTCACGCCGATGTTGTAGTTACCGCGGCCGTCAAAGGCCCGGCCGGAAATACCACGGAAGTCACGCACACGGGGCAGAGCCACGGTGACAAAACGGTCGAGGAATTCATACATCTTGACGCCGCGCAGCGTGACCATGCAACCGATAGGCAAATCTTCGCGGATCTTAAAGCCCGCAATAGCTTTCTTGGCCTTGGTAACCACAGGCTTCTGGCCGGCGATTTTGGTCATGTCGCCCACGGCGTTGTCCATGACTTTTTTGTCGGCAACCGCCTCGCTCACACCCATGTTGAGCGTGATCTTGGTGATGCGGGGAACCTGCATCGGCGATGAGTAGCCGAATTTTTCAATCAGGGCAGGCGCGATTTTTTCGCGGAATTGATCTTGCAAGCGTGGCATGTTTATGCAGCCTTAATTTCGTCGCCGCTGGACTTGAAGACGCGCACTTTTTTGCCGTCAGCCAACAACTTGATACCAACGCGATCCGCCTTGCCCGTGGCGGCATTGAAAATGGCCACGTTGGACTGGTGAATCGGCATGTTTTTCTCAACAATGCCACCGGTAACACCTTTGAGCGGGTTGGGCTTGGCGTGTTTTTTCACCATGTTGACCCCGTCCACCAGCAGGTAGCTTTCATCTTTGCGTTGCGCCACAGCGCCACGCTTGCCCTTGTCGCGACCTGCGATCACGATGACTTGGTCGCCTTTGCGAATCTTGTTCATGGCGTGTCCTTATAGAACTTCTGGTGCCAGGGACACGATCTTCATGAACTTTTCAGTGCGCAACTCGCGCGTCACTGGTCCGAAGATGCGGGTGCCGATAGGCTCCAGCTTGGCGTTGAGCAACACTGCTGCGTTGCCATCGAATTTCACGAGCGAGCCATCACCACGGCGAATGCCCTTGGCGGTGCGAACGACCACGGCACTGTAAACCTCGCCTTTTTTGACGCGGCCACGTGGAGCGGCTTCTTTGATGCTCACCTTGATGACGTCACCAACGCTGGCATAGCGGCGCTTGGAGCCGCCCAGCACTTTGATGCACATCACGGATTTGGCACCCGTGTTGTCAGCAACATCGAGTTTGGATTGCGTTTGAATCATTTAAATTAGTCCCAACTTGCACCGGTTTCAAGCGTGCCCAAATTAAATTGAGCTCAGCCTTCAGCCAGTCAGTCTTGGGCCCGTCGTCCACAATGCAAACCACTTGCACTGCTTCCGCTGGGCAGAAATCTACACCTTTTTGAAGCGAAGCCCTCTATTATGAGCCCATTTTCAGGCTGCGTCAATGACCGGGCCGAAATTTTTTATGTGACGCGCTAAAAACGCAAAGGCGGAGCCGGCTTCAAAAAGTCATGGACTGGCCTAGCGCCCGACTTATGTAGCATTTTCACAACAAGCGTGTGCCCGAGAGTGAGGCCGGCGCACTTAGGCTGGCAGCGACTGGTACTGGCGACTGATTGCCAGAAAAGCTGCAAGACCCGGGTCTGTGCCCGTTTCTTCCTGCAAAACGCTTGCCACCTCGCCCGCCACGGATTCGGCCAGGCGGGCATCCAGAAAAAGCAGCCGCGATCGCCTGGCCAGCACATCCTCGACCGTGCGGGCGTATTCATGGCGTGCGGCAAACCGCACCATGGCCAGGGAGAGGCCGGGGCACAGCCAGCACTCTGCACCGGGCAGACTTTGCACGTAAGCGGCTTCGCTGCCGTAGCTGTGCAAGCCGGGGGCTTGGGTCAGGCTGTGCGCGCCGGCCTGGGCGCCGACCAATGGCAGGCTGGCCGTTGGCGATGGCGCGCCAGCCGGCAACCGGCCGGCTTGCTGGCAATGCGCCAGCACATCCGCTGCCATCGCCCGGTAAGTTGTCCATTTACCGCCCGTCACAGTGACCAGGCCGCTCTGGCTGACCAAAACCGTGTGCTCACGCGACAAGCCCTGCGTGCTGCCGTCGCCCGATTGCAGCGGCCGCACCAGCGGTCGCAGCCCGACCCACACACTGCGCACGTCAGCGGCCTGCGGGGCACGGCGCAGATAGCGCGCTGATTCGCGCAATATAAAGTCGATCTCTTCTTGAAAGGCTAGCGGTTCTCTGGCCAGGTCCTCGCGCGGCGTGTCGGTGGTGCCCAAAATAAGCTTGCCCAGCCAGGGCACGGCAAACAACACACGCCCGTCTTGGGTTTTGGGCACCAGCAAGGCGTTCTCGCCCGGCCAGAAGGACTGGTCCACCACCAGATGCACGCCCTGGCTGGGCGCCACCATGGGCGTGGCCGTCGAGCCGGCCGCCTGGGCATCGAGTTGGCGCAACTGGTCCACCCAGACACCCGCAGCATTGACGATGCAGCGCGCCCGGATCTCGAATGTGCGTCCGCTTTCCTGGTCGCGCGCATGCAGCCCGGCCAGTTGCCCGCCCTCGTGAATCAAGCCTGTCACCGGGCAGTAATTGAGCAAAAGCGCGCCCTTGAGCGCAGCGGTTCTGGCCAGCGCCAGCACCAGCCGCGCATCGTCAAACTGGCCGTCCCAGTATTTGACGCCACCCTTAAGGCCTTCAGGCTCTGCGCCCGGTAATAAATCTAGTGTTTGCGCACGGCTCAAAAATTCCGTACGCCCCAAGCCGGCAGCACCGGCCAGCAGGTCGTATACCTTTAAGCCGAAGCCATAAAAAGGCGCTTCCCAAAACCGATAGGAAGGCATGACAAACGCCAGGGGACGGGCGATGTGCGGCGCGTTTTTGAGCAGTACCGCCCGCTCATGCAGGGCTTCGCGCACCAGCGACAAATTTCCTTGGGCCAGGTAGCGCACACCGCCATGCACCAGTTTCGTGGCGCGTGAGGATGTGCCTTTGGCAAAGTCGTGAGACTCCAGCAAGACCACCGAGTGCCCCTGCGCAGCAGCTTCCAGTGCCACACCCAGACCGGTGGCGCCGCCACCGATCACAGCCAGGTCGTATGTGTGAGGTTCAGCCAAACGCGCCAGCAAATCAGCCCGCCGGCAGGTCAGTGGCAGGGTAGGCGGCAAAGTGGGCGGTGGCGCGAGAGTCATGTCCCTATTTTCCACGGGCGGGCCAGCGGGCCTAGCGCAGGTGAATTTCGCGCTAAGCTGAGGCTTTTTTGTAACTGCCATCGCCATGACTTACCTGCTCGCACTCGACCAAGGAACCTCCAGCTCGCGCAGCATCGTGTTTGATATCCAGGGCCGCATCGTGGCCATGGCCCAGCAGGAGCTGCCGCAGATTTTCCCCAAGCCCGGTTGGGTCGAGCACGACCCGATGGTGATCTGGCGGGACCAACTGGCGACAGCCCGTCAGGCCCTGACCCAAGCAGGCCTGCAGGCGCGTGACATCCACGCCATCGGCATTACCAACCAGCGCGAGACCACGGTACTGTGGAACCGCCGCACAGGCCAAGCAGTGCATCACGCCATCGTCTGGCAGGACCGGCGGGCGGAAAGCACGTGCGCCGCCTTGCGCGCTGACGGCCGGGCGGCTTTGATTCAGCAAAAAACCGGTTTGCTGATCGACGCCTATTTTTCAGGCAGCAAACTCAAATGGCTGCTCGATAACGTGCCCGGGGCCAGGCAGCAAGCAGAGCGCGGCGAACTGGCTTTCGGCACCATCGACAGTTGGCTGCTGTGGCAGCTCACCGGCGGCGCCGTTCACGCCACCGATGTGAGCAACGCCTCGCGCACCATGCTCTTTAACGTGCACAGCAACACCTGGGACGCCGCGCTGATGGCGCTGCTGGACATTCCGCCCAGCCTGATGCCGGCCGTGCTGCCTTCGAGCGCGCAGTTCGGCCAGACCGCGCCCGAACTGCTGGGTGCGGCCGTGCCGATTGGCGGCATCGCGGGTGACCAGCAAAGCGCGCTCTTCGGTCAGGCCTGCTTTACTGCCGGCATGGCCAAAAACACCTACGGCACCGGCTGCTTCATGTTGATGCACACGGGCAGCACATTCCAGACCTCGCACAACGGCCTGCTAACCACCAGCGCAGCGCAAACCAGCGTCCAGCCGCAATTCGCTCTGGAAGGCAGCGTGTTTGTAGGCGGCGCGGTGGTGCAGTGGCTGCGCGACGGACTGGGCGCTATCCGCAGCAGCAGCGAAGTCGAAGCGCTGGCGCAAAGCGTGCCTGATGCCGGCGGCGTGATGTTGGTGCCGGCCTTCACGGGCCTGGGCGCGCCTTACTGGCAGCCCGATGCCCGCGGCAGCATCACCGGCCTGACGCGCGGCAGCACGCTGGCCCACATCGCGCGCGCAGCGCTTGAAAGCATTGCTTACCAAAGCGCGGCGCTCTTACTGGCCATGAGTCGCGACGCCGTGGCAGCCGGTGCTGCGCCTGTGACGGAATTACGGGTTGACGGCGGCGCCTGCGTTAATGATTTGCTGATGCAGTTCCAGGCCGATTTGTTGGGGATTACGGTGGTGCGGCCGGCCGTGACCGAAACCACAGCACTGGGCGCCGCCTATCTGGCTGGCCTGTCCAGCGGCCTGTATGCCGCTACCGCTGAACTCTCTGCCATGTGGCGCGCCGAACGCAGTTTCATACCGTCCATGAGCCGGGACCAGGCCGGCAGTCTGATGGCCAAGTGGGAGCATGCAGTGCGCCAAACCATACTGCCATGAACGTGTCGGCGACAATTTGAACCTGCCCCTGCGACATCAAAGGACACCATGAGCCAGCCCAGCCACGACATCAGCGCCCTGCAAATTGCCTTTATCGGCGGCGGCAACATGGCCAGCGCCATCATGGGCGGCCTGATTAAACGCGGCCTGGCGCCAGGGCAGATTCAGGTGGTCGAACCCTTTGCCGAACAGGCCGCCAAACTGCAGTCCCAATTCGGCGTGCGCGTGATGGCCGGCGCACAAGCCAGCCTGGGCAGCGCCGCACTGGTGGTGTGGTCAGTCAAGCCGCAGGTGTTCAGTCAGGCAGCCGCCGAGGTGCGCACGCACACGCCAGGTGCGCTGCACCTGAGCGTCGCAGCCGGGATCCGCTCAGACAGCATTGCGCGCTGGCTGGGCAGCGAGCGCGTGGTTCGGGCTATGCCCAACACACCCGCACTGATAGGCCTAGGCATGACCGCGTTGCTGGCGCGGCCGGCCGTCACCGCAGCCGACCGATTGATCGTTGAAGCCGTGGTGCAAACCACGGGCGAGCACCTGTGGCTGGAGCAGGAAGAGCAACTTGACGCGGTCACGGCCCTGTCGGGCTCGGGCCCGGCTTATGTGTTTTATTTCATGGAATCCATGGTTGAAGCTGGCATCGAGATGGGGCTGGACGCGGCGCAGGCCCGGCAGCTGGCACTGGCCACCTTTGTCGGCGCCTCGGCGCTGGCGCAAGCCTCCAGCGAGCCGTTGGCAACGCTGCGCGAGCGCGTCACCTCCAAGGGCGGAACCACTTACGCAGCCCTCACCGCCATGCAGTCCAGCGGCCTCAAACCTCAGTTCAAAGCTGCCATGCAGGCGGCCCGGCAGCGCGCTGCAGAGCTGGGAGCCGAGTTCGGCGCTGCCTGAAAGCCTTGGGTTACAGTAGACAAGCTTTCATCACCTTTTCCCACCTACTGAAAAAATATGAACAAAATTCTCAGCCTCTTCGCTACCGCAGCAGCTCTGGCCTTGCCACTGGCCGTAACGTCTACATCAGCGCTCGCTCAGGCACCGGCCGTTGCACCTGCAGCGCCAGCCGCACCGGCTGCTGCGCCCGCCGCAGCCCCTTCTGACAAAGCAGCGCCAGCCAAAGCCAAGAAAGCTAAGAAAGCCAAGAAGGCGAAAAAAGCCAAGGCTGCTAAACCAGCCGCCTGAGCCTTCAGGCGCGATGAAAAAAGCCCGCTTCAAGCGGGCTTTTTTGTCTGACGCAAAGGGCGTTCTTCAGCCCCGGGAAATCGGCCCATAAGACAAGGCCACACCCGCAAAGACCGCGAAACCCAACCAGTGGTTCAAACGAAAGGCCTTGAAGCAGGGCTCTCGCTGGCGGTCGCGGATCAGCCAGCCGTGCCACAAGGCCTGCACGGCGGCCACAGCCAGCGCCGCCCCATAAAAAGCATTGAAAGATTGCGGCCACAAGGCCAGGGTCCAGATCGTCAGGTACAGCCCGTAGCAGAGCATGATGGCTGCCACATCAAACCGGCCCAGCGTGATCGCCGAGGTTTTGATGCCGATCTTCAGATCGTCATCGCGGTCCACCATGGCGTATTCGGTGTCGTAGGCCAGTACCCAGAACAAATTGCCCAGCAGCAGCACCCAGGCCAGCGCTGGCACCTGGCCTTGCACGGCTGCAAAAGCCATTGGAATACCAAAGCTGAAAGCCACGCCCAACACCGCCTGCGGCATAGCGATGTAACGTTTGGCGTAGGGGTACAAGATGGCCACGGCCAGCGCGGCAAACGACCAAAAAACCGCGGCGCGCTGGGTGGTCAGCACCAAAGCAAAAGCAGCGAGTGCCAGCGCTGCACCCAACAGCAGTGCCTCTTTGACGGACACAGCGCCACGCGTGACAGGCCGGCCGGCGGTGCGTTTGACATGGCGGTCAAAGTCGCGGTCCGCCACGTCATTGACACAGCAGCCGGCGCTGCGCATCAGGATGGTGCCCAAGGTGAACACCGTCAACAAATGCCAGCCCGGAAAACCGCCGGCAGCAACCCACAAGGCCGACAGCGTGGGCCACACCAGCAGCAGCCAGCCGGCCGGCCGGTCCCAGCGGATCAACTGCAAGTACAGGGCGAGCTTGCCCGGTGGCGGTTCGACGGGCTGCGGTGTAGACATGCGTCGTTGATGAACTTAAACCTGCAGGCCAGGCTCAGGACAAGCGCGCTACGCCCGGCAACTCACAGGCATAAATGGCATTGCGCAGCGCGGCGATGGCTTCGTAACGCGTGAAACTGCGACGCCAGGCCAGCACCACGCGGCGCGTGGGCACATGGCCTTCAAAGGGCAGGTAGCGAATGAAAGAGGGTTCGTCTGATGGCGCGCCTTTGGTGGTCACAGCCTTGACCCCCTTACGCGCTTTCGCAGGGCTGCCCAAAGCCGCCAGTTCGCCTTTGGGCACGCTCAAGCGAGGCACCAGCGTCACGCCCATGCCAGCGGCCACCATGTGCTTGATAGTCTCCAGTGAGGAGCCCTCAAAACTTTTGCTGATGCCCTCGGTGCCACTGGAAAAACGCGCAAACTCAGGGCAAACCTCCAGCACATGGTCGCGAAAGCAGTGGCCATTGCCCAGCAAGAGCATGGTTTGCTGCTTGAGCTCTTCAGCCGTGATACTGCTGCGCGCGGCCAAGGGATGATCACTGGGTACGGCGGCGACAAAAGGCTCGTCATACAGCGGCGCGATCGCCAGGTTGGTGTCGGGAAAAGGCTCGGCCAGAATGGCACAGTCGATCTCGCCGGTGCGCAGCTCTTCCAGCAGCTTGACGGTGAAATTTTCTTGCAGCATCAAGGGCATTTGCGGGCTGAGTGTGATGTTCTGGCGCACCAGATCGGGCAGCAAATAAGGGCCGATGGTGTAGATGATGCCCAGGCGCAATGCGCCGGCCAGCGGGTCCTTGCCGCGCTTGGCAATCTCGCGGATGCTGTCGGCCTGCTCCAGCACGCTTTGGGCCTGGCGCACAATCTCCAGCCCCAGCGGCGTGACGGTGATCTCGTTGGCATTGCGCTCGAACAGTTTGACCTGCAGCTCTTCCTCGAGCTTCTTGATCGCCACGCTCAGGGTCGGCTGCGACACATGACAAGCCTCGGCGCCGCGGCCGAAATGTTTTTCGCGGGCCACGGCCACGATGTATTTGAGTTCGGTGAGGGTCATGCGCTGATTGTCCTGCTTTGTCGCTCAAGCCTTCAGGTAGTCGGCTTTGCCGCCCAGCCAGCGCAAAATGTGGCGCTGCGCCAGCGCATTGTGCCGGTCCAGCATCACCGGTGCGCTCTCGCGCGCCCAGGCCAACAGCTCGACATCGGTCGCCAGGTCGGCAAAGCGCAGCAAGGGCGCGCCCGACTGCCGCGCGCCTAAAAATTCGCCGGGTCCGCGAATGTCCAGGTCGCGCCGTGCGATCTCAAAACCGTCTTGCGTCTCGGCCATGGCCTTCAGGCGCGCGCGCGCCGTCTCGCCCAGGCGCGGGCCGTCCCCCGTTGAATAAAGCAGCACGCAGGCAGAAGCCGCCGCACCGCGACCGACGCGTCCGCGCAGCTGGTGCAACTGGCTCAGCCCGAAGCGCTCGGCATGCTCGATCACCATGAGCGAAGCGTTGGGCACGTCGACGCCCACCTCGATCACCGTGGTGCTGACCAGCACGCCCAGCGCGCCCGCGTTGAACTGCGCCATGACGGATTTTTTATCGGCTGGCGGCATGCGCGAATGCAGCAGGCCGACCGCCGTGCCGGGCAGCGCGACGGTCAGCGCTTCGTGCGTTTCCGTGGCATTCGTCAGGTCGACCGCTTCGCTTTCTTCGATCAGCGGGCAAACCCAATAGACCTGCCGGCCTTCGGCCAACTGGCTGCGGATGCGCTCGATCACTTCATCGCGCCGGCTCTCACTGATCACCTTGGTCACCACCGGCGTGCGTCCGGGCGGCAACTCGTCGATGGTCGACACATCCAGGTCAGCGTAGTAGCTCATGGCCAGCGTGCGCGGAATCGGTGTGGCCGTCATCATCAAGAGGTGCGGCTCTTGCCCGCCGGCCGTCATCTTGGAGCGCAAGGCCAGACGCTGCGCCACGCCGAAGCGATGCTGCTCGTCGATGATGGCCAGCGCCAGGTTCTTGAAGCGCACCTTGTCCTGGATCACCGCGTGCGTGCCCACCACCAGGGCGGCCGCGCCGCTTTCGATCAGGGCCAGCGCCTCGCGCCGCTCCTTGGCTTTCTGGCTGCCGGTCAACCAGGCGGTTTGTATGCCCAGGGGTTCCAGCCAGCCGATGAGTTTGCGAAAGTGCTGCTCAGCCAGAATTTCGGTGGGCGCCATCAGTGCGCATTGCCAGCCGGCATCCATGCAGCGCGCCGCCGCCAGCGCCGCCACCACGGTCTTGCCCGAGCCCACGTCGCCTTGCAACAGACGGTGCATGGGCAGGCTTTTTTGCAGGTCGGCATCAATCTCGTGGCCCACGCGCTCCTGCGCGGCGGTCAGCGCAAAGGGCAGTGCTTGCAGCAGCCGCGCATGCAAGCTGGTGCCATCGGAGCCCTGAGCCTTGAGCGCCGGCGCGCGCATGGCCGCACGGATGCGGCGCGCTTCAAGTTGGGACAGCTGCTGCGCCAGCAACTCTTCGGCTTTGAGCCGCTGCCAGGCCGGGTGGCTGCGGTCTTCCAGCGCGGCCAGCGCGACATCGGGCGTGGGACAGTGCAAAAACTGCAGCGCCTCCCTCAAGCCCAGCAACGCCCGCGGCCCCGACGGTAAGCTGGTCAGCGCCGCAGGCGCCAGCGTTTCTGTCAGGTCAGCGCGCGTCAGGCTGCTTTGCACAGCGCGGCGCAAATAGGTTTGCGGCAAGCCGGCCACCGTGGGATACACGGGCGTCAGGCCGGCCGGCAACTCACCGCCGGCCAACTTGAAGCTGGGGTGCACCATTTCGCGCGCGATGAAGCCGCCGCGCAACTCGCCTCGCACGCGAACGCGCGCGCCCACGGCGAGGGTTTTCTGGTGCGCCGGGTAAAAGTTAAGAAATCGCAGCACGCAGCTGTCGCTGCCGTCATCCACTTTCACGCGCAGTTGCCGGCGCGGCTTGAAAGTGACTTCGCAATGCGTTACCTCGGCTTCGATCTGCACCACGTCACCGTCACGCGCATCGGCCAGCCGGGTGATGCGGGTTTCGTCCTCGTAGCGCAGCGGCAGGTGCAAGGCCAGGTCAATCGGGCGCGACAGGCCCAGTTTGTCGAGCAGTTTTTGCGCCTGCGATTTTTCCGCCGGCTTGGGCTTGGGGCCGGGGGGCGCTTGGGGCAAGTCGGCGGGCATGCGCTGATTGTGCCTTTGCGGGTGGGGCCGCTGCCGTGCCAAAATCGCGGCTCGCTTTCTTTTACCTTCAACTTGGAACGGGCTCGTCCGGCCCTCAAGCGCATGACATTGCCTTCTACCCCTGAGACTCAGCGCGTTTTCACGCTGGCTGATTTTGACTTTCACCTTCCTCCCGATTTGATCGCCCAGCACCCGCCCGCCGAGCGCAGCGGCTCGCGCCTGCTGGACGGCCGGCAGGCCACGCCCGCCGACCGGCGCTTTGCCGAGTTGGCCGACTTGCTCAAGCCCGGCGACCTGCTGGTGTTCAACGACACCCAAGTGGTCAAGGCCAGGTTGTATGGCCAGAAAACCAGCGGCGGGCGGCTTGAGCTGCTGATCGAGCGGGTGCTGGAGAGCGGCCAGGGGCTGGAGGTGGCCGCGCACATGAAGGTCAGCAAAAAGCCGCTGCCTGGCGCGGTCTTGCAGATGGACGGCGGCTTCACCGCCACGCTGATCGGACGCTGGCCAAACGCCGACGGCCCGCTCTACCACTTCACCCTGAGCGCCGACCCGTACGCGCTGATGACTGCGCACGGCCATGTGCCGCTGCCGCCTTACATCACGCACGCCGACTCGGCCGAGGACGAAGCGCGTTACCAGACTGTCTTTGCCAAACACCCCGGCGCCGTGGCCGCGCCGACCGCAGCGCTGCACTTTGATAAGGCCATGCTGGCGCGCCTGACGGCCCACGGCGTGGCGCAGGCCAGCGTCACACTGCACGTGGGCGCCGGCACCTTTCAGCCGGTCAAAACCGAGATCGTGAGCGAGCATGTGATGCATTTCGAGCGCTTCGAGGTACCGGCCGCCACCCTGCAGGCTGTTGCCGATTGCCGCACGCGTGGCGGACGCGTGGTGGCTGTGGGCACCACCACCGTGCGGGCGCTGGAGTCGCAGGCGCATTTTGGCGACGCTTGCCGCGACACTAACATCTTCATCACCCCGGGCTTCGAGTTTCGGGTGGTGGACTTGCTGCTGACCAACTTTCATTTGCCCAAAAGCACCTTGATGATGCTGGTCAGTGCCTTCGCGGGCCATGCGCACATCATGGCGCTGTACCAGCATGCCATCGGCGCGCAGTACCGCTTTTTCAGCTACGGGGACGCCATGCTGCTCGAACGCCGCAGCGCCTGAACCCCCATCCCCTGACTGAGACAATCCAGCCATGCTTAATTTTGAAGTCCTGAAAACCGACCCCGCCCACGGCGCTTACCTGGGCTCGTTCGCGCGCCGCGGCACGCTGACCTTGAACCACGGCGTGGTGCAAACCCCCATCTTCATGCCGGTGGGCACGTATGGCACCGTCAAAGGCGTGATGCCGCAGTCATTGCATGAGATGGGCGCGCAAATCATTTTGGGCAACACCTTTCATTTGTGGATGCGTCCGGGCCTGGACGTGCTGCAGCAGTTCGGCGGCCTGCACCGCTTTGAGAGCTGGAACAAACCCATCCTCACCGACAGCGGCGGCTTTCAGGTCTGGTCGCTCGGTGAAATGCGCAAGATTTCTGAAGAAGGTGTGAAGTTCGCCTCGCCGGTCAATGGTGACAAGTTGTTTTTGACGCCCGAGCTCTCAATGCAGATCCAGACTGTTCTCAACAGCGACATCGTCATGCAGTTCGACGAATGCACGCCCTACGACACCAAGGGCCACATCACCACCGAAAGCGAAGCGCGCCAATCGATGGAGTTGAGCCGGCGCTGGGCCAGTCGCTGCGTTAGCGAATTTGGCCGGCTCGAAAACCCGAATGCGCTGTTTGGCATCGTGCAGGGCGGCATGTTTGAGAACCTGCGGCAGGAGTCGCTGGACGCGCTGGTCGAACTCGATTTGCCCGGTTACGCGATTGGCGGCGTCAGTGTCGGCGAGCCCAAAGAAGAAATGCAGCGCATCATGGCGCACACGCCGCACCGCTTGCCGGCCGGCAAACCGCGCTACCTGATGGGCGTGGGTACACCGGAAGACCTGGTCGAGGGCGTGGGCGCCGGGGTGGACATGTTCGACTGCGTGATGCCCACGCGCAATGCGCGCAACGGCCATATGTTCACGCGCTTTGGTGATTTGAAAATCCGCAACGCCCGCTACAAAGCAGACGAGCAGCCGGTGGATGCCACCTGCAGCTGCTACACCTGCCGGAATTTTTCACGCGCTTACCTGCACCACCTGGACCGCTGCGGCGAGATGCTGGGCCCCATGCTCAACAGCATCCACAACCTGCACTATTACTTGAATCTGATGAGCGAAGTGCGCGCCGCGCTCGACGCCGCTAACTTCGGTGACTTCGTGCTGCAGTTCCACCTGGACAGGCAGCGCGGCATTTGACGAAAATTTGACGAAAAAAAGCCCCGGCAGTCGGGGCTTTTTGCGGGTTTGCAGGCCAGTGCTTAGCTGGCCACCGGCGCCGTATCGCCGGCGGCGGCCATGCCCCGGCTAAGCTCTTTGCGGTAACGATTGAGCTCTTGCACGGTCTTGAAACTCTGCTCCATCAGCAAGCTCATGTTGTGCAGGATGCGCTCGACCACTTTGCTTTCCCAGACGGCGTCAAACTTGATCTGAGTGTCCAGCCAATGCTCCAGCCAAAGCGGGTCTGGAAGGCGCGATTGGACGGTGTCCCGCGGAAACAAAGCCCTGTTCACATGCAGATTGGTCGGGTGCAGGGCTTGCGCGGTGCGCCGGGCGCTGGCCATTAAGACACCCACCTTGCTGAAGGCTGCCAGAGCCTCATCACCGAATTTTTGGATCGCACGCTTCATGTAGCGCAGGTAGGCGCCGCCGTGGCGTGCTTCGTCCTGGCTGAGCTGGGTGTAGATTTGCTTGATGACAGGCTCGCTGTGCCATTCGCTGGCGCGGCGGTACCAGTGGTTCAGCCGGATCTCGCCGCAAAAATGCAGCATCAGGGTTTCCAGCGCGGGTGCCGGTTCAAACTCAAAGCGCACTTCATGCAGTTCGGCCTCGGTCGGCACCAGATCGGGCCGAAAGCGCCGCAGGTACTCCATCAGCACCAGCGAGTGTTTTTGCTCTTCAAAAAACCAGATCGACATAAAAGCCGAAAAATCGCTGTCATCACGGTTGTCGCGCAAGAACATTTCGGTGGCCGGCAGGGCTGCCCACTCGGTGATGGCGTTCATCTTGATGGTCTGTGCCTGCTCTTCCGAGAGCTTGGACGCATCAAAACTGGCCCATGGGATGTCCTTGTCCATGTCCCAGCGAACCGCTTCCAGTTGTTTAAACAATTCCGGGTAAAGCATCTGATTTCCTCATACAGCGGGTGAATGCTTACTCATTTTAGGCATCGGTGCCGGCTGTTGTTGCCAAGCCGGGGCATGCCCGTTCATGCTTGACGGCCTTTAGAAGCCGGCATCGCCATGCATCCTACCAAACCGCCTTATAGTGAGCAAAATATGTTTTTATTGCTGCGCTGCGGCTTCAACCAGAGTGCCACCATGCTGCCCCTAGCCATTGTTATTCGCCGTCTCTGTATCTTCCCAATTTTGTCTGCCGCCCTGCTTGCGCTGAATTTGACGGGCACGGCCCGCGCGCAAAGTGCACCGAGCCCGCTCGCCTGCCCGGACATGCTGCAGCACACTTTTTTGCGATTGCAAGATGAAAAGCCCCAGGAGCTCTGCCAGTACGCTGGCAAGGTGCTGCTGGTGGTCAACACGGCCAGTTTTTGTGGTTTCACTTCTCAGTACGAAGGATTGGAGGCCTTGTCAAGCAAATACAAAGACCGCGGCCTGGTCGTTTTGGGCTTCCCTTCCAATGATTTTTCCCAGGAAAAAGGCAGTAACAAGGAAATTGCCGACTTTTGCGAGAACACCTTCAATGTGAAGTTTCCCATGTTCGTCAAGTCCAGAGTCTCCGGCAGCGGCGCCAACCCGCTGTTCAAGCAATTGGCCTCGGCCAGCAGCACCCCGGCACGCTGGAATTTCTACAAGTACATCGTCAGCCGTGATGGCAACAAGGTCAGCGGTTTCAACTCCACCGTAGACCCCAAGGACCCGCGCTTCATCAAAGCCCTGGAAAGCATGCTCGCGGCGAAGTAAAACTCATCAGTCATAATCTTACTGAGTGGTTCGCCACCCACGTCGCTCACGCCCGCCAGGCTCCAACCTGCCATCGCAATTTTTCACACAGCCACAGAGCCGGACAGACATGATGTACTCCAGTCATCCCGCCACTAGCGCCAGCAGGCTGCGGATCGCCATCGTCGGCTCCGGCATTTCCGGTTTGGCGGCAGCGCACCGGCTGGCCGGCGAAGCCGAAGTCACCTTGTTTGAGGCCGGCGACTACTTTGGCGGGCATACCCACACAGTGGATGTCAGCTTACCCGGCGCTGCCGGCACAGTGACTCACGGTGTAGACACCGGTTTTTTAGTTTTCAACGAGCGTACCTACCCGAACCTGATTAAGTTGTTCAAGGAACTCGGCGTGGCCACCGCCAAGTCGGAGATGTCGTTTTCCGTCAAAGTACCGGCGACCGGCAGCAAATCGGGAATGGAATGGAGCGGCTCCAGCCTGAACAGCGTGTTTGCGCAACGGGGCAATTTGCTGAACTTTCGCTTTTGGCGCATGTTGATCGACATACTGCGCTTTAACCGCCGCACATCGGCGCTGGCCAAATCCGGCGCAGAAGCGGCCATGCTGCAACCCTTGTCTGAATTTTTGGTGCAGGAAAAGTTTTCTGACGAGTTCAGGGACTGGTATTTTTTGCCCATGATGGGCTGTATCTGGTCTTGCCCGACCGATCAGATGCTGCAGTTTCCAGTGGCCACCATGATCCGCTTTTGTCACAACCATGGCCTGATCCAGGTGGCCAACCGGCCGCAGTGGTGGACAGTGACCGGTGGCGCGCGCCACTATGTCGACAAAATCATTGCCGGCATCACAGACAAGCGACTGGCCACACCCGTGCAAACCATCGAGCGACATGCGGGCGGCGTTCGCATCACCAGCGGCGCAGGCGCTGCATGCCGGACGGAAGACTTCGACAAAGTGATTCTGGCCACCCACAGTGACCAGGCGCTGGCCCTGCTGGCGCAGCCCAGCGCGGCCGAACAGGCGCTGCTGGGTGCAGTGGCTTACCAAGCCAACCGCGCCGTGCTGCACACCGACACATCGGTGCTGCCAACGCGCCCTCTGGCCTGGGCCGCCTGGAACTACGAGCGCGCAAGCGACCGGCATCGCGAGTCATCGCAGGTCTGTCTGCATTACCTGCTGAACTTGCTGCAACCGCTGCCCTTCCAACAACCGGTGGTGGTTTCCCTGAACCCGGTCACACCCATCGCTGCTGAAAAAATACTGGGCAGCTTTGATTACGCACACCCCGTGTTTGACGGCGCCGCCATTCGCGCCCAAAAAGACCTGCCGGCCTTGCAAGGCAAGCAGCACACTTATTTTTGCGGCGCCTGGACGGGCTACGGATTTCATGAAGACGGTCTGAAGTCCGGCCTGCTGGTGGCTGAACTCATTCTGGACCTCAATGAACCCGCTTTTGTGGCGCCACCGCCATTACTGGCCAACACCGAATGGCGCAAGGCATGAACGCACCAAGCACGCCAGTCGCTGCTGTCCAAGCCCTGATCGGCTTTGGCGAAGTGCGGCACACGCGGCTCAAGCCTGCGCACCACGCTTTCAGTTACCCGACTTATTTTTTAATGCTGCCGCTGCGCGCCATGCAAAAAGGCGGCAGCACTGCGCTGGCACGCAACCGCCGTGGGCTCTTGAGCTTTCATGACAGCGACCACGGTGACGGCAGCAAGGATTGCCTGGCCTGGCTCGACGCGCTCTTGCTGGACCAGGGCATTGCCGATGCGCAAGGCGAAGTCTGGCTGCACACCTATCCGCGCGTGCTGGGTTACACCTTCAAACCCGTGAGCTTTTGGTACTGCCACCGCTCAGACGGCAGCTTGCGGGCCATCGTGGTTGAGGTGAACAACACCTTTGGCGAGCGTCACTGCTACTTGCTTGATGCGCCGTGTTATGGCCAGGAGTTGCGCGCCGACAAGGTGTTTCACGTCTCGCCCTTTTGCCGCATTGAGGGCAGTTACCGCTTTCGCTTCATGCGTGCCCGGCGAGACAACATTGAAAAAACCGTGGCCCGCATTGACCATGACGACGCCACCGGACCACTGCTGCAAACCAGCGTAGCCGGCACCCTGCAAACCATCAACGCGGCCAGCCTGCGCAAAGCCTTCTGGGGCTATCCGGCCATGACCTTCGGTGTGCTGGCCCGCATCCACTGGCAAGCCTTCAAGCTCTGGCGAAAGCGTGTGCCTTTCATCTCCAAACCCCAGCCTCCTACTCTTTTTGTGACCCGATGAACTCAACGCCCTCATCCGCCGACTCCGACAACTGCGCCGCATCACCCGGTCAGGCCGGCAAGACCCAGCCGCTGCCCGCCGACGCACCCGCCGCTGCGCGCAGCGCCATGAAACTACTGTCCCGCCTGAAGCACGGCACGCTCACGCTGCAACTGCCAGGCGGGGGCGTACAGCGATTCGGCTCGGGCGGTGCGCCCATGGCCAGCTTGTACCTGCACAACTGGAAGGTTTGCGGTGCCGCCCTGCGCTCTGGCGATATCGGCTTTGCCGAAAGTTACATTGCAGGTGACTGGAGCACGCCGCATTTGACCGATCTGCTGCGCCTGTTGATCCTCAACCGCAAAGAAGTCGAAGACGTGATCTACGGCACCTGGCTGGGCCGGCTGGCCTACCGGCTCAAGCACTTGCTCAATCGCAACACCAAAGCCAATAGCCAGAAAAACATACACGCCCACTACGACCTGGGTAACGCCTTCTACGAGCTCTGGCTGGACGGCTCCATGAATTATTCGTCGGCGATTTTTGAGACGCCAGAGACCTCGATGAAGGACGCGCAAAACGCCAAAGTACGACGCGCGCTGCGCATGGTGCAGGTCCAGCCTGGCGATCGCGTGCTGGAGATCGGCTGCGGCTGGGGCGCACTGGCCGAAATGGCCACCACCGAATTCGGCGCCTCGCTGGTCGGCGTGACGCTGAGCACAGAGCAATTGCAATGGGCCCAGGCCCGCTTGACACGCCTCGGTGTTCCTGCGGCCGCTGAGCAGCCACAAGCCAAGGTAACGCACGATTTGCGCTTACAGGACTACCGCGACATCGGCGTTAACAACGCTGCAGATCAGTCTTTTGACGCCATCTGCTCAATCGAAATGATAGAAGCCGTAGGCCGCGAATACTGGCCGACTTATTTCAACACCATTGCGCGCTTGCTCAAGCCGGGCGGCCAGGCCTGTATTCAGAGCATCGTGATTGACGACCATCTTTACGAGCGCTACATCGACTCAACCGACTTCATACAGCAGTACATATTTCCCGGTGGTTGCCTGCCTTCGCCCATGGTTTTCCGGGCCCATGCCCGCGCCGCCGGCCTGGAAGTGGTTGATGAACTGGCTTTTGGCCAGGATTACGCGCACACGCTGCGGCTGTGGCGAGATGCCTTCCTGGCCCAAGCCCCGCAAGTGCTCAAGCTCGGCTTTGATACTCGCTTCATGCGCATCTGGGAGTTTTATCTCGCTTACTGCGAAGCAGCTTTTGCCGAAGGCAGCACGGATGTTGTGCAATTCACCTTGCGCAAGCCAGCCTGACCATGCGAGGGCGCCACAAACTGATGGCAACGCTCAGCGCAATAACGCTGACGATGGGCTGGCCCGCCCACATTGTGGCCAGCTCATTGGCGGACCCGCCGTCCCTTCTTGCCGTCAAAGCACAGCCGGCTGAGCTACAGGACCTGCTGCCGAACGCCAGGCTGATTGGCCAGACCCGTTTGAGCGTCTGGGGCTTCAAAATTTACGATGCACGCCTGTGGAGCCCGCCCGGCTTGAACGCACGCAACTTTGCCAGCCAGCCCTTGGCGCTGGAGTTGGCCTACTTGCGTGACTTCACTGCGGCAGACATCGCTGAGCGCTCACTCAAGGAAATGCGCCGCAGCGCAAACTTGTCGGCGGCGCAGGCGCAGCAGTGGACGGCTGAGATGCTGCGGGTGTTTCCCGATGTGAAGGCTGGCGATCGTGTGTTGTGCCTACACCGACCTGGCATCAGCGCCAGTTTTTGGCTCAATGGCCGGTCTATTGGCGAGATTGCTGACGCTGAATTTGCGCGCTTGTTTTTGGGCATCTGGCTGTCACCCCAGACGTCCGAGCCGGCCATGCGCCTGGCTTTGCTGGGGAGCGCCGCGCGTGAGCCTTGATGAAAACCAGCCCACTCAGGCGGCAGCACTGCACAGCAGCCCTTACGGTATGCGCAACGGTCTGACCTATGGCTTGATGGGTTTTCCACTGGCTTTTGCAGCCTTGCCGCTTTATGTGATTTTGCCCAACCACTACGCCCGCAGTTTTGGCGTACCGCTGGCCACACTGGGCGCGGTACTGCTGGGTGCGCGACTGTTTGACGCCTTCATCGACCCCGCGATCGGCAAACTGGTGGACCGGCTATTTGCACGCTCGGCCAACGCTGTTTTGGCTTTTGGTGCGGTCGCCGCGCTGGTGTTGGCCCTTGGCTTTGTATTGCTTTTTTTCCCGCCCGCACTGTCGCCGACTGCGCTCGTTGCTTGGGCCAGCGTCATGTTGATGATCACCTATGCCGGCTACAGTGCTTTAACGGTGGCGCACCAAGCTTGGGGCGCTTTGCTGGGAGGCAGCGAAACGCAGCAAAGCCGTATCGTCGCCTGGCGCGAAGGGCTGGGGCTGCTGGGCGTGGTCACCGCCTCGGTTTTACCTGCCTTGCTCGGTTTGCCATCTACGGCGGCCGTGTTTTGCGCTGCGCTGGCGTTAGCGTGGCTGGCCTGGCAACGCGCTATTCGACCCACTGCCGCGCCGGCAAATGGGAACACGCTGGCTCTCACCGCCAGCGGCCGCATCCCGGCGCCTACTGCCAGCTCGGTTTGGCTGCCATGGCAGCAAGCACAATTTCGACGGCTGATGACTGTGTTCATTTTCAATGGCATAGCCAGCGCCGTGCCGGCCACACTGGTGTTATTTTTCATTCAAGATCTGCTGCAAGCACCACCGGCTTTAGAGCCGCTTTTTTTGGGTAGCTATTTTTTATGTGCCGCGCTAGCCATCCCGCTGTGGCTGAGCGCTGTCAAACGGTTTGGTCTTGCGCGCAGCTGGCTGGCCGGCATGGCGCTGTCGATCGCTGTCTTTATCTGGGCCAGTCAACTGGGCGCTGGTGATGTGGCGGCCTTCGCGCTGGTCTGCGCCTTGTCGGGTGCTGCACTGGGCGCTGACCTGGCGCTGCCCGGCGCGCTGCTGGCCGGCGTGATTCATGCCGGCCAGTCCCGCCATCCTGCGCTGGCGGCCGGTGGATACTTTGGCTGGTGGAACTTTGCCACCAAGCTCAACCTTGCGCTGGCCGCCGGTCTGGCTCTGCCCTTGTTGAGCCTGTTTGGCTACGCTCCGGGCGTGCGCGATGCCGGCGCGCTCAACGCCCTGGCGATTGCTTATTGTTTGCTGCCTTGTCTGCTCAAAATGCTGGCTGCAGTTTGCTTGTATGTTCTGGTTATACGACCTGGTCGAAAAGAAAGTAGCACATGAAAACTCTGAAAAAACGATGGTTTTTTAGCTCCTTGGTGCTGGCCGCCGTGCTGGGCCTGAGCGCTTGCGCCGGACCGCAGGTGGCTGACTATGCAGCTGAAAAACCAGTGCTGGATCTGCGCCAGTACTTCAACGGCACCATTGACGCGTATGGAATTTTCACAGATCGCTCTGGCCGCGTCGTTAAACGATTTACCGTGGTCATGACGTGCAGCTGGCAAGGCCCGCCCGGCCAGGAAGTCGGCGTGCTTGACGAAGAGTTCAGCTATTCCGACGGCAGTCGTCAGCGCCGCATCTGGACGCTCACGCGCCAGCCAGACGGCCGCTACAGCGGCACAGCTGCTGACGTGGTGGGTCAGGCCTCTGGCGAAGAAAAGGGCAATGCATTTCGTTGGGGCTACACCCTGCAACTGCCGGTCGATGGCCGGGTCTTTGAAGTGCAATTTGACGACTGGATGTACCTGATGAACGACAAGGTGATGATCAACAAAGCCGTCATGAGCAAGTTCGGCTTTCAACTCGGCGAGGTGACCTTGTCCTTCGTTAAGCGTTAATTCCTTCGCCATGAGTTTGAACACCCCAATTTCTCAATGGCAAGGCAAAGTTGCCTGGCTGATTGGCGCCTCCAGCGGCATTGGCGAAGCGACGGCACACGAACTGCATGCAGCTGGCGCACGGGTTTATGTGTCGGCACGCAATGAAGCGGCCTTAGCGCGTTTTGTCCAGACCCACCCCGGCGCTGTGGCGCTGCCCCTGGACGTCACTGATCCGGCAGCGGTCAGTGCCGCTGCGCACAAGGTTCAGCAGGCCGGTGGCCTGGATCTGGTGATGTACTGCGCGGGCCATTACAAATCTCAGCGTGCGGATCGCTTTGACCTGCCGCAAATGCTCAGGCACCAGGAGGTCAATTACCTGGGCGCGCTTTACATGCTGGACGCTGTGTTGCCGCAGTTGCTGGATCGCCGCTCCGGTCACATCTGCCTGGTTGGCAGTGTGGCAGGCTACCGCGGCTTACCCCAAAGCCTGGCGTACGGCCCGACCAAAGCTGCGCTGATCAACCTGGCTGAAACGCTTTACATGGACTTGCTGCCCTGCGGTATCGGTGTGAGCCTGGTCAACCCTGGCTTTGTGGAAACACCGCTAACTGAGCAAAACGATTTCAAGATGCCCGCCTTGATCAACCCCAGTCAGGCGGCGGCTGAGATACTTGCCGGGTGGCGCAAAGGCGAGTTTGAAATACATTTTCCCAAGCGTTTCACGCTCTGGGTGAAACTCTTGCGTTGGCTGCCCAATAAAGCTTTCTTTGCACTGGTCCGCGGCCTTGTTAAAACCCCCCATGCTGTGCCTGCGAACGAGCGCCCGAAATCATGAGTATCAAATCCGCCACGGCTGTGCCTGGCTTGTTGCCTGCAGATGTTTCGCCAGAGCGGCAGGCAGTCGCGCGGATTGCTCTTTTTTTTGAAAACCTGCAGCCCGCTGATATCGCCCGGATGGGCGATTTCTACACAGCCCAAGCCTACTTCAAAGACCCATTCAACGAAGTACGCGGCTTGGCCGGGGTGCAAGGCATTTTCAGCCACATGTTTGTGGCCCTCGACAAGCCGCATTTTGTTGTGACAAAGCAGCTGGTGGACGGCGCTCAGTGCTTTTTGACTTGGGATTTTGTATTCCGCTTCAAGCGTTTTAGCCCCGATGTCTGGCAAACCGTTCGCGGTGGCTCGCACATGGAACTCAGCTCCGAGGGGCTGATCGCATTTCATCGGGACTACTGGGACACGGCCGAGGAACTTTATGAAAAGCTGCCCGCCGTCGGCAGCTTGATGCGCTGGCTCAAGCGCCGGGCCAACACCTGATTGCAGGCGAAACCAATGGCTTTGAGAATCAGCCCGGTTGGGTCTCGATAAAGCTGCTGCGCTGAGTCATTTTTTCTTGCAGGCGCCCCAGGTTAGGGTGCTGAGAACGCCAGTCAATCTGTGCAAACCGGAAGTCCAGGTAAGACAGCGCGCATCCTACGGCGATGTCAGACAAGCTGAAATGAACGCCGCTGCAAAAAGGCTTGTCGCCCAGGCCGACACTCATGGCTTTGAGTGAGGTGTGAATTTTCCCCGTCTGGCGGTCTATCCAGGCTTGACTGCGTTGCCCCTCAGCGCGGCCGGCCCAGCTGGCCTCCAGACGCGCCAGGATGGCGGCATCCAACACACCATCCGCCAAGGCCTCCCAGGTCTTGACTTCAGCACGTTCGCGACCTTGGGCTGGAATCAGCTTGCCGACCGGCGACAAAGTGTCCAGGTACTCCACGATCACGCGAGAATCAAATACCGCTTCGCCACCCTCCATGACCAGGCAAGGAACCTTGCCCAGCGGATTGGAGTCGGGCATGGACGTGTCAGCCGCCCAGACGTCCTCGAGCACGAACTGGTAGTCCAGTTTTTTCTCCAGCATGACGATGCGTACTTTGCGCACGTAGGGGCTGGTGATTGATCCAATGAGTTTCATAGATTGATTTAAATAATTATCTTAGGAGCATTTTTACTCATTCTATCGATTAAGCCGAATCTGCTGGGCTAAGGGGTCGTCACGAGCGTCAACCTACAATTGCAGCATGAGCTTTTCCACCATCAATGCCCTGTCGCCCTTGGACGGTCGCTACGCTGCCCGTCTTGACGCCCTGCGCCCGCTCATGTCGGAGCAAGGTTATATGCACCGGCGGGTGCAGGTCGAAGTGGCCTGGTTTGTCGCCCTGTCGGACGCCGGTTTTGCCGAGTTCAAGCCGCTGAGCAGTGGCGCTCGCTCTTACCTGATCTCGCTGGTGACCAATTTTTCTGAAGCTGACGCGCTGGCCATCAAGGCCATAGAAAAGGTTACCAACCATGATGTCAAAGCCGTCGAGTATTGGCTCAAGTCCAAATTCGAGGCCAGGACGGAGCTGCTGGCAGCTGCCGAGTTCGTCCACTTTGCCTGCACCAGTGAGGACATCAACAACACCAGCCATGCGCTGCAACTCAAAAGCAGCCGCGAACAAGTGCTGCTGCCGGCCATTGACAAACTGATCTCACAGCTGCGCGACATGGCGCACCAGTTTGCCGACGAGCCCATGCTCAGCCGCACGCACGGCCAGACCGCCAGCCCGACGACCGTAGGCAAGGAAATTGCCAACGTGGTGGTGCGCCTGGTGCAAGCGCGCGAAAAAATCGCCGCGGTCAAAATCATGGCCAAAATGAACGGTGCGGTGGGCAACTACAACGCACACCTGTCAGCCTGGCCGGACTTTGACTGGGAGGGCTTTAGCTGCAGGGTGGTTGAAAGCCCGGAGCCTGACGCCCAAGGCCACACGGGTGCATGGGGCTTGGGTCTGACTTTTCAGCCCTACAGCATTCAGATCGAGCCACATGACTACATGGCCGAGTTGTTCGACGCCGTGGCTCGTTGCAACACCATCCTGATCGACTTTGCCCGCGATATCTGGGGCTATGTCAGCGTTGGCTATTTCAAGCAGCGACTCAAAGACGGTGAGATCGGCTCCTCCACCATGCCGCACAAGGTCAATCCGATTGACTTTGAAAATGCCGAAGGCAACCTGGGCCTGGCCAACGCATTGCTGCGCCACTTGAGTGAAAAACTGCCCATCAGCCGCTGGCAGCGCGATTTGACCGACTCGACCGTTCTGCGCAACATGGGTGTGGCCTTGGGTTATGCCGTGCTGGCCTACCACTCCTTCGGTGTCGGGCTGGGCAAGTTAGAGCTGAACCGCGAAGCGCTCACAGACGATCTCAACGCCTCCTGGGAAGTGCTGGCTGAGCCGATTCAAACCGTCATGCGTCGCTACGGGGTGCAAGGCGCTTACGAAAAACTCAAAGAAGTCACCCGGGGAAAAACTGTCACCGCCCAAGCATTGCACGGCTTGATTGCATCGCTGGACATACCGGCTGCAGAAAAGCAGCGTCTGCTGGCCATGACCCCAGGAAGCTACGTCGGTTTGGCCGCAGCGCTGGCGCGGCGCGTCTAACTCACCATCGGCTCGCAGGGCTGCGGGGTGGGTGCAGGCACGAACGCCGCCTCAAGCGGAGCCGTTGGCCGAGCTTGACTCAAATGGCTTTTTTTCCAAGGCCCGGTCTGCATATCTACCAAAGCGCCACGAATTACCTTCCAGGGTGATGCGCCGCCAACTGGCGCGTTTTTCACCCGGCGACATGGCCGGCCAGTGCTGCACTTCGTCAAAACTTCGGCCGCAGCCTTTGCAAAGGGCATCGCCCTGGCTGGTCGAACAAATCGCAATGCAGGGCGTGTCTGCGGTGGTGTCGTACCAGACCCGCCAGGCGGCCATGGCCTTGGCCGGAAAGCTGGCCTCGTCAGCCTCTTCTTCATGGTAGAAAACCAGCAGGGCATAGACCTCGGCCAGCGCGCGCAATTCAGGCCCCAGGGTGATGCCGTCCGGCGAAGGTGTGCGCTCACGCCAGTAGTTGATAGCCGCTTCGATGTCAGTGATGTGGATGCCGGGCATGAAATCGCAAAAAAATAAAAAAATTGGCGCCGGGGATGGCGCCGCCAAAAACCCTTAGTAGCCTAGGGTTTTTACCCCTTGGGGTTTAATGCTTGCACGAAGGGGAGTAACTCCCACCTTTTGCTGTATCAGAAATTACAACACACCCGCAGCAAAAGTTTATCGGCAAGTCGTCATTACGAAGTTTTGAACTTCCGGCTTGTCGGACATGCAGCGACACTGCATGTCGAGCCAGACCTTCGATTGAAACCTGTACAGGTTAGATCGAGGCGTTCGCAGCTCTGCTTTGCTGCATCCCACCTTGCCTGCACAGTTTCATTTGATATGGAAATTCTCCTGAGAATTTTCTTTTTCTGATGTGAATGCTGGAGTGTGTAAATGGAACTTTTCTCAACGCCGTGGTGGTCCGCCCTTTTGGCCATCATCTTGATTGACCTCGTCCTGGCCGGCGATAACGCCATCGTGATTGCCCTGGCTGCGCGCAATTTGCCGCCGCACTTACAGAGAAGAGCGGTCATGTGGGGCACCGTCGGGGCGATTGTTGTCCGCTCGGCCATGACTGTGGGCGTCGTCTGGCTGCTCAAAATTCCTGGTCTGATGCTTGCCGGCGGCCTTGGTCTGCTGTGGATTGCCTACAAACTTCTGGCCGACCAGAGCGGCGATGAGCACGACGGCCCCGTCGTCGGCACGTTCTGGGGCGCCATGAAAACCATTGTGGTGGCTGATGCTCTTATGGGCGTTGACAATGTTCTGGGGGTCGCTGGTGCGGCCCAAGGCTCTTTTGACCTGGTTGTCATCGGCTTGCTGATCAGCATTCCTATTGTCGTGTTTGGTAGCACCATGGTCCTCAAACTGGTGGAGCGTTTTCCGATCATCATTCGCCTTGGTGCGGCCGTGTTGGCTTTCACCGCCGCCAAAATGATCGTCAACGAAGCCTGGTTGTCTCACATCTTCCAAGGTGAATGGGGCACGCTCGCACGCTGGTCCACTTACGCCGTCGCAGTCGCCGGTGTGCTGTTGGCCGGGAGCTGGGCTGAACGTCGCGCCAAGGCCGCGAACGACAACAAATTTGTGGCGGGATAAACACCCGTTACATGGCTGCGCCCATATCAAAAACTTTGGGTATGGGCGTGGCGCACTTGAGAGCTGTCATCTATAAATACAACCCTAGGAGAACATGATGGACACCCTTATCGTTTATTTCGACGAAACACAACACGCTGTGCAGGTACTCACGCCCATGCTGGCCACCGGCGCCGATCATCAACCCATGCGCTGGGTTGTTGTGGCCTGCACGCCCCGCGTGACACGCCACGCCAGCAAGTGGGTCACCAGCAATGCCCGGCAAACATGGCGCAGCAAGTGGGCCGACAAAGCTTTTCAGGAAATCGTTCCCTTGCTCCAAGCCAGGGGCGACACCGTGATCACCCAAATCGCTCTGGGTCCTTTGACCACGCTCACAGACTCGCTGACGGCGCGCTATGCAGGCTCGCGCGTGCTGGATGCGCGCCGACCCAAGTTTGGTGAAGACATGCAGCCCGTCAATCACCAGCAACCTCAGCCGCGCGAGGGCCTGTGGGGTTGTGCGGCAGCACTGGCCGGCGTCGGGGTGCTGGTAACCGCCGACTAAGCGGTACATGCTTTGCTGCACGCCTCGTCGTGCAGGAATGGTATTCTGGGCTGATGAAACTAATCACCCAGTGGCTGCTGAGCGCTGCCGCCCTGCTTGCAGTGGCCTATCTTTACGAGGGCGTGGTGGTGACCAGTTTTGGCGCCGCATTGCTGGCCGCCGCTCTCCTGGGAGCGCTCAATCTGGTGCTCAGGCCCATTTTGATCTTGCTCACCCTGCCGGTCACATTGCTGACCCTGGGTTTGTTTTTATTTGTC
Source organism: Polaromonas sp. (assembly GCA_044357185.1). Taxonomy (GTDB): domain Bacteria; phylum Pseudomonadota; class Gammaproteobacteria; order Burkholderiales; family Burkholderiaceae_C; genus Polaromonas. The sequence continues at coordinate 3,402 of JBIKPY010000024.1, read as the reverse complement.
GTCAATGCGCTGGTCTTCTGGGCTGCGGCCGGTCTGCTCAGCGGGCTGGACGTGCGCAGTTTTGGCGCTGCGCTGCTGGGTTCCCTGATTTACTCGGCGCTGCAGTTAGCGATCGACTTTGTCCTCGCGCGTTTGTTCCCGGATTAAGTTACTGATCTGGCGGGTGCGGGTGTCAATGATGGACGCATCGATGTGCGCGTTGCGCCCCGCCACGCCAGCTTGCCCAAAGCGGAGCATGTCTTGTGCAGCCCTCAGTCTGTCCAGCGCGGCCGGATAGTCCAGCTGTGCCACCCGGCTTTCGGCATCCGCCCGAATAGAGCGTACGGCCTCACCCTGGCGGCTCCAGACTTCAGACAACATCTGCCAGGCTTGTGCATCTTTAGGGTGTGTCACCACCCATGTCTGCAATACATCGGCCAGTCCAGCAATCTGCCCCGACGCCAACATGGCGCGCCCGCCAATGAGCAGCTCTGCACGGGTGGCGCCTTGCGAAAACTTAACTGCCCCTACCGCTTCCCCGGGCCTGCCGGCGGCTGTTTCAAGCTCAATGGCGAGCAAGTTGGCAGCACGCACTGCACCTGTTGTCTGGACGGCCACGCTTTTCAGGCGCGTAAGCAAAGCAAACGCTACGGTCTCTTCACGCAAGCGACTCGCCGCCAAAGCGCCGCCGTAAAGTCGACCAGCCAAGACAGGTAACTTTTCATTCGGTACGGACTCCGTTGACGCACGCTGACCTTCTGCCAACATGCTGCGCAGATCGTCCACACCGGGGCTGCCCAGCACGCGCGCGCGCGCCGACATCATGGCGTGGAACTGCGGCTCTAGAGCCGACAGCGCCGTGCGTTTTTGCCCTGCTGGCTCGCCCGTTTGCAAACGTGCACGGGCTTCGGCAATTCGCTCTGTGGTCAGTGGGTGTGAGCGCAAGTAGGGGTAGGCGCCGTTGTCATTCAGGCGGGCAGCCTGCTGAAGTTTTTCAAACATGCCGCTCACGCCTTGCCCCTCAAATCCAGCTTGCGTCATGACGCCAAAGCCAACGCGGTCCGCTTCGCGCTCCATATCCCGCGAGAAATTGAGTTGCCCCTGCACTGCCAGCGCCTGCCCGCCGACGATGGCCGCGTTGGCCGCGTCCGGGCTTTTGCTGGCTGCCAGCGCACCCAGAATCATGGCGCCAATAACCCAGGGGGTTTGCTGTTGCTGCTTGGTCATCAGGCGTGAAATATGGCGCTGCGTCACGTGGCTGAGTTCATGCGCCAGCACGGCGGCCAGCTCATCTGCACTGCTGACCACGGCAATCAAGCCGGTGTGCACGCCCATGTAGCCGCCCGGCAGCGCAAAGGCATTGACGCTGCGGTCTCGCACCAAAAGCAGGTCCCAGGCAAAGCGGTCTTCTAGCTCGGGGCCGAGCTCACCGCGGTCACGGGCTGCCGCCATCAGCGGGGCCCAGATGGCTTGTAGATAGTCGCCCAGCAGCGGGTCATCCAGGTAATCGGGATCCCGGTAAATGCTCATGGCGATCCTGTCGCCCAATCGCCGCTCTGTGGCTGCCGCCAGCTCCAAGCCGTCGCCCAGCGAAGGCAAGGCGTTGCCGACCCTGGGGGCCTGCGTCAGCAACTGCGCCTGCGCCATGCCGCCGCTCAACAGCAGAGAGCCGGCCAGCGCAACAAGCCCCAAGCGACGCCATCCCAAGCTTGGTTGCTGTTTACCGGTTTTTATCAAAGCTTTGTTCACCTTAACCAAGACATTCATCAGACAAGAACATATGTGAGCATATTAACGGCCACCCGCTGGGCCTGAGCATCGGGCAGGTAAAGCTTGGGTTGTATCTGCTCTTATGATGACGGCTTCCGAGCCTCAGGATCACCCATGACCACCACTTCTGCCCTTACACACTTTGACGCGCACGGCCAGGCCCACATGGTGGATGTGGCGGCCAAGGCCAGCACGCACCGCATTGCCATTGCCCAAGGGCGCATCAGCATGGCACCTGCAACATTGGCCATCATCTTGCAAGGCAACGCCAAAAAAGGCGATGTCCTTGGCATCGCCCGTATCGCCGGCATCATGGCGGCCAAAAAAACCAGTGAATTGATACCGCTGTGCCATCCATTGGCGCTCACGCGGGTGGCTGTCGAGTTCAGCAGCAGCGAAGCCGACAGCTGCATTTTGTGCAGCGCAGCGGCAGAAACCATAGGCCCCACAGGCGTCGAGATGGAAGCCCTGACCGCCGTACAAATCGCCCTGCTCACCATTTATGACATGTGTAAAGCCGTGGACCGAGGCATGACGATCACCGACTTGAAGCTGCTGGAAAAGCATGGCGGCAAGTCGGGCAGCTTCATTGCTGAGAAGTAGGCGCTAACAAATCAATAGCTTGGGCGGCTTCAGAAAGCCGGTTTGTCCAACTCCTGTCCAACTGAGGATCAGGAAATGGCATCTTTTCGCCAACGCGGCAGTAAATGGCAAGCACGCATCAAACGGGATGGCTTCCCGGATCAAGTCAAATCCTTTGAAGCTAAGGCTGAAGCAGAACGGTGGGCAAGGTCAGTTGAGTCAGATATGGACAGGGGCAGCTACGTCAGCTACACCGAAGCCCAGAAAACTACGCTGGCTGATCTAATCCAACGGTACATGGTTGAAGTGTTGCCCAGCATGAAAGGCGCACCGGAGGACTCAATTCGTCTTCGGGCCATTTGCCGACGGCCTATTTGTAAAAATAGCATTGCAGCTTTAACCCCCACCAAGATTGCCGCGTACCGAGACCTGCGGCTCACGGAGGTTGCTCCGGGAACGGTTGTGCGTGAACTGGCCTACTTGTCCAGCATCATCAATCACGGGCGAAGAGAGTGGGGCATCAATGCGAACAACCCAGTGGCACTGGTACGCAAGCCAGCCCAGCCGAAGGGGAGAGAGCGGGTTTTAACTTCAGCCGAACGTGAGCGACTGCTTGTCGAACTTCAACCAACCGGCAGGCGTAACGTCTGGATGCTGTCTGTGGTTCTCCTAGCGCTCGAGACGGGGATGCGCCGCAGTGAACTCTTGGCATTGCGCTGGGGGGACATCAACCTTGACCGAAGAACCGCCACCCTGCACATGACCAAGAACGGCGAGAGCCGCGTAGTGCCACTATCAACAAGCGCAGTACAGACTTTAACGACGATGCCCCGAAGCATCTGCGGTGCTGTTTTCCCCATTACGGCTTGCGCCTTAGCTGCCAACTTCGACAAGGCTGTTGAAAGAGCGAAGTTGCCGGACTTGCACTTCCATGACCTGCGCCACACAGCTATCACGCACATGGCGACTGGTATTCCCCCAAATCAGTAGACAAATATGATGTCAAAACTGAAATGGAGAAAAGCAAATGCAGAGAACGAAATACGCCCTCGAGTTCAAAGACGAGGCGGT
>JBIKPY010000023.1:0-34125 GCA_044357185.1 Polaromonas sp. | reverse complement strand
TTGGTAAGCAGGATTCGGTTTTCATGGCCCGCAATTTCACTGCGCACGGTGTGGCGGTGGCCGCTGTCAATTACCAATTGGCACCCGCTGCCCGGCTCAGTGAGATCGTGGCGCAATGCCGCCGCAGCCTGGCCTGGCTTTACACGCATGGCCCGGCCCACGGCATCGATGTACGGCGCATCGTATTGGGCGGCAGCTCGGCCGGCGCGCATCTGGCGGCCATGCTGCTTTCGCCAGGCTGGCAGGCGGCTTTTGGCATGCCACCGGATGTGGTGCAAGCCGGCGTTTTGGTCAGTGGCCTGTATGACCTGGCGCCTGTGCAGCAAACCACGCCCAACGAATGGTTGGCGCTGGACAGCGCAGAGGCCGCAGCGCTCAGTCCGCAGAGGCTCTTGCCTAACGCCGGTACACGCTTGTGCATCGCCACAGCAGAAAAAGACACCGATGAATTCAAACGCCAGTCGCTGGACTACGCTGCGGCCTGCACTCGGCATGGGTGCGCGGTGCAGTATGCAGAAATAGCGGGGCGCAATCACTTTGACGTGATCATGGACTGGATGAACCCGCAAGCCCTGCTGACGAAAAGCACCTGGCGCTTGCTTGACCCTGCTTAGACGGCTTTGCGTTTGCGTGGCACTGGCAGCGGGCTTTGGCTGGGCAGCTCGGTGACCACCGTTTTGAAATGCGCTAAAAATGCTTCGCAAGGGCCTGTCAGCTCGCGTTGGCTGTCGGTCAGCGCCACGATGTCGCGCTGCATCACCGGCGCTGTCAAAGGGACCGCCACCACGCTGGGCGAGCGCGTGCGCGACAAAGCATAAGAGGGCAAGATGGCCACGGCCAGACCGGCTTCGACCAGTCCGACCGCCGTGCTGACATGCGCTACTTCAAATGCCGGCACCACTTGCTCGCCGATTTCAGCAAAGCCTCGATCTGCCAGTGAACGCAGGCCGCTGCCCGGACGCAGCAGGGCCAGCTGTTCGCCGACCAACTCGCTCCAGCGTACTTCTTTGCGTCCGGCCAGCGGATGATCAGCCAGGCAGGCCAGCATCAGCCTGTCCTGGTAAAGCGTGGTGGTCAGCAGCCCGGGCACTTCTTGGTCTGCTGTGCAAACGCCAAAATCTGCCCGGCCCTCGCGCACCGCCTGCGCAATACCATCAACCGGCAGATCTAACAGGTCCACCGCGATGTCTGGAAAGCGCAGCCTGAAGCTGGCCAGCAATTGAGGCAGCAAAGTGGCGGCCAACAGCGGCGAGGTAGCGACTGCAAAACGGCCGCGCCGCCGTGCAGACAGTTGTCGTAAGCCGTCAAAAGCCTGGTCCAGGTCTTTAAAAACCATTTGCACCGAGGGCAAGAGCGTCTGGCCTTCTTCGGTCAGCACCACACGGCGTGTGGTCCTTTCAAATAAGCGCACTGCCAGCTCTGCCTCCAGGCTGCTCACCAGCATGGACAAGGCAGATGCCGTTAGGTGCAGCCGTCCGGCCGCCCGCGTGATGCTTTGCTCTTGCGCCACCGCTACAAAAGCGCGCAACTGGCGCAGCGTCACGGACTCGGGCCGGGCAGGGGTTTTGGGCGCACTCATGCGGCTATTGTGCCGATCGATCAGGTTGCTTGAGTGCCTTGAGCACTTCCCCGCCAGTCATCACATCGCCAAACTGTTGGATGAAGGTCTCCAACGTGGCCAGATGCTCGTCGTCAGACAGCGCGGCGCAGCAGTCGGAGACCATGACCACCTTGAAGTCCAGCATCATGGCGTCGCGGGCGGTGGACTCGCAGCAGATGTTGGTCTTGGTGCCGGCGATCAGCAAGGTATCGATGCCGTAGTTGCGCAGCATGGGCTCTAGCGTGGATGCGCCGGCAATCAGCGCGCTGTAGCGGTTCTTAAAAACGGTGACATCTTGCGGCGCAGTCTGCAGTTCATGCCAGACACTCTGGCGCCCTGGTGTCAGGCTTTGCAAGGTGCGCGCACGCACTTCATCGGCCACCACATGGTTGAAGAACATTTCCCAGTCGCTCTTGTCCGCCAGCTGTGTATTCGCATGCAGCACCCAGAAGACCGGCACCCCCAGTGCCCGCAAGCCTTGCGTAAAATTATTGATGGGCGCCACGACGCTGCGCGAGGCCGGCACCTCGGCCGGCGATCCCGGCTCGCAAAACGTGCTTTGCATATCGATCACCAGCAAGGCCGTGCGACTGGGGTCCAGCTGCTCAAACCAGTGGAACTTGCCGCGCCGGGCAAGCACCCGATCAACGATATGACTGCGGATACTGACGTTATGCATATGTAGAACTCCGGGCAGACAGACTTTGCGGTGAACAGATTCTGGCAGACTCGCAGCCTTGCCAGCGGTTGGCCTGTTCAGCCCTGGTGCCATCGCTATGATGTGAATCTCAGCTTAGCGCACCCCACGACTTCATCTCCGGAGACACGCCATGTTTTTCCCTGTATTCAAAAGCCAAATTTTCAAAAACTTCAAGGCCTTCATTGCCGCGCTGAGCCTGAGCGCTCTGGGCGCGCTGCCGGTGGCTGCCCAAAGCTGGCCTGACAAACCTGTGCGGGTGGTCGTACCGGCGCCGGCCGGCAGCTCGCTGGATGTGATTGTGCGCAGCATGGGCGAGACACTCAAAGCCCGCTGGGGCCAGCCCCTGGTGGTGGAAAACAAGCCGGGCGCCGGCGGCACCATCGGCATGGACGCCGTGGCCAAAGCTGCGCCTGACGGCTACACCCTGGGCATAGGCTTCAATGGCCCGATTGCCTTTGGCCCCTTCATGTTCAAGAAGATGCCTTATGACCCGAGCAAAGACCTGCTGCCGATTGTGCTGACCACCTCGCAGCCCAACGTGATGGCCGTGCCGGCCAATCACCCGGCCAACAACCTGCGCGAGTTCGTGGCCTGGGCCAAGTCGCAAGGCAACAAAGTCAGTTACGCATCGGTGGGTTTGGGCAGTTCATCGCATTTGACGATGGAGTTGCTCAAAAGCACGGCCGGCTTTGAGGCCACGCATGTGCCTTTTAACGGCTCGCCGCCCGCGGCTCTGTCGGTCGCCCAGGGTGAAACCCAGGCCTTGATGACCGTAGAGCCAGCTTTATTGGCTTTGGTGCAAGGCGGGCGACTCAAGTTGCTGACTGTGACCAGTCCGCAGCGACTGGCAGCGCGTCCGGATTTGCCGACCGTGGCAGAGGCCGGCTTTGCAGGATTTGACGCCCTTGCATGGAATGGTTTGTTTGCGCCCGCCGGTACCAGCGCAGACATCATCAAGCGCATCAATGCTGACGTCAACGCCGCCATGGCCGACCCGGCATTCAAGCTGAACATGGCCAAGCAAGGTTTGATTCTGGGTGGCGGCTCACCTGAGCAATTCAAGTCTTTCATCGACAGTGAGTCGCGCAAATGGGGCGGCATCATCACCAAGGCGGGTATCAAACTGGATTGAACGCCCTCAGGGTCATTTTAGGAAAGGGTTGGTGCCGGAGAGATGAATCGAACACCCGACCTTCTCATTACGAATGAGCTGCTCTACCGACTGAGCTACACCGGCTATTTGATAAAACCGTTCTTTCGATCCAGTTTAAGGTGTGATCTTACACACTCATTTTAGTAAAAAACTGCGTATGCCATTGCCGGATATCTTTGACTTCATCAAGATCTTCTACAGCCATTAGGTGTTTATCTTGGTGTCCAAGATACCGCCAGGAGCCCAGCACCTATAGCCTCTTAATCCTCTAGACCAAAGAGACGAACCGCATTTTGAAAAGCAACCTTTCTGAGTGTCTCTACTTTTAGGTGGGGCAGTAGACTTACGCGCAACTCAAGAACCAGCTCATCATATTTTGGGGCTAAACCGCAGCATGGATCTGTTCCCAGCATGAATCTGTCAGGGAACTCTTCAATCAACTCCAGCCAAGCAAGCCTAGGTCCAGATGAGGTGAATATTCGCATATTCCGATGAGCTGGGCCACCAGCCGAAAGATCACAGATTAAATTTGAATGATCTTTAAAGAGTTGCCGGATGTCACTTGGACTAGTAAAAGGAATGCAGTGAGAAAAGATCGTAGTAGCTTTCGGAAAGTCACGAGCGATCTTTTTTATCTCATCAAAGTTTTGAGTTCCTTCAGAATGTATCTGAACAAAAGCGTTGTGACGATTGGCCAACTCGTACATCTTTTGAACTGCAGGGGCCTCAAATGACGTGTTTACTTGGACCCTTGAGTTGACTCCACTTTTTACGTTCTTAATATGGATCTCTCCAAAAATGCGTACGGTTCTTTCAGAGAATAGTTTTTCTGCACTTTGAAAGAGATTGACAAAGCGAGGGTCAGTTACGTCATGTAAGCCCTTCTCGCCCTTTTCCATTAGTACTGCCTGATATTCGGCCTGACCAAGCGCAGCTATGTAACGGTTACCGAGGATCGCCTTTACGCGTACTGGTTCCTCAGGGCGGCGCCAGCCCACACCGCCACCCCAAGCTATTCCATTTCTATTCATCTTTTCAAGCAAAGCCTGGGTTGACTCTCCAGACAAGTGCATATGCACATCTGCAATTTTGATGTCTTTCGCTAAAGCGATACTTTCTGAAGTTGTGGCTCCGTACACAGGTGATAGGCTAGCCGTAGTGTAGAAAGCTAATGCAATATAAAAATTTTTCATGTTCAATTTTTGTCTTGATGGTGGAATTCTCAAACTCCACAGAATTTTCTCATGCTGAGATTGACGGCGCTTCTCGAGCGCGCGGCGGCTGATTTACATTTCGGGTAGCGCTCGGGCATGTGATCTTGAGTAGCCTCAGCCATGGTCGGCAGTGACGGACCTACCTGAGTATGCACTTAAAGCAGTTTCCCCAGCTAAGGCTTAGCCGTTCTATGTTGCAGGGCAGTGGAAATTAGGCGGTCAACTTTGACCCCCGGCAAAAATTCGACTCCGGTTCTTTTGACCAGTTCCCCGTAACTGATAGGGGCAGCGGCCGGGCTTGTATTGGTGTTTTCTTGCCAGAAGGCCCAGGCCTGGTTTTTATCTTCGTCATAGACCAGCTTAAAAAGGTAGTTGGGCACGCGCACTTGTCCCGGCCCGATGGCTGGACTCAATGCAATGCTGGGCTGGTAAGCCGGGCCGGTGATGACGTAAACATGGCCCGATGCGCGGGAAGCGTATTTGCGGGTTGCGGCCTCCACTGTTTTGGCCCATACGCCCCGGTTGTGCTCGGGTGCTTGCGGCACCACGTTGGCCAAAGAAAAACTTTGGGCCATGGCACGCGGTGTCGGCATGTCAGCGGCAGGCGCCATGTGGCCGCGGTCAAAGCCGCTGCCTTTGTAGTCCTCCAGGGTGGCGCGCTCGGCAGAGCGCAGACGGGCATCGGCAAAAAACTTGTCGACTCTTTTCTCGCCTGCATCAGCCACTGCGGCCCGGTTCAGACGTTGCGCTACAAACACCGGTGTTTTGCTCTCACCTGAATGCAAGATGGCAAAGGCGTCATAGCAAAGCGCCCGGTGCCTAGGCTGTGTTGGAACAAGAGGTGGCTTACCTTTGGCAAAAAATTGCGGGCAAGCGGCAAAGTCCTCGGTCGCCTGACTCTGGCTGGCAGCGCTGATCAAAATCAGCGTGGCCAACAGGCCCCGGCTGAAGCGTTTGGGTAAAAAAATCATGCTGTGTGCTGGTCTGCCGGCCAAACCGCGTGCCTATGGGCTTGAGCGGGACGGCTAAATTCGTTTCAAACGCAAAAATAAAATAATTTGCGTTAGCTTAAATGTTTTAAGCGAATTTAAAGGGGAGCACTTGCGTGAAAACGCAAATCAGACCGGGGTCGAAAGGCGCGGTGGTAGCGCTTTGGGATTAACCTGCCGGGAGCTGGGGCAGATTGAGAAGGCGAAAAGCCTGGCTCAGGGTTTGCTGGCCAATGTCGTGCTGAGGGGGACGGATGCGCCACTGAGCACTGAGCCGGTTAAAAGACTCAGGCCGGTATCTACGGCGATGCTTTGGGTCAATTTTTCAGTGCTCAGGGCTTGGCCACCGCATTTGGATTTGATTTCGTTGGCTTTTAAGTGGTCTGCCGTGTTCAAGCCGACGTTAGCAAACAGCACAGGAATGGCCATGACGGGACCCGCAATCAACATCAAAGAAGAACTTGCCACTAATTTGATATTTTTCAAACTGTCATGAATTCCGGCGTTTTGGCGTGAATTCTGGCATTCAGCGGAAGTGAACGCATCAGTTTCGTGGTCCAGCTCCGCAGCGGCCTTCGTCGAATAGCTCATGCAGCCCGGCAAAACCAGGACACACATGGCAAGCAAGAGTGAACGGATGAGGGTCATTGGGTAACAAATACTGAGGCCAAGCCAATTTGACGTACAAAGATTTTGGAGAACGATAACGGATTCATGCTCAAAGTGCAAATAACTTTAAATGCTTTTGCTACTTTAGATTGATAAGTTACATGCTGTTGGAATGCCGCGACAGGAATGCGGAGGCTGTAAATCGGCTTTAAGCCGGACGAATGCGCCACTTTTGGGGTAGACGCCTTGGGCTGAAACCCCTAAGATCATCTTCCCTTTGACTGGAATCACATGCAACTAATGTGGCTGTCTGGCCCCACAAGCCAAGTTAAAAAAATCTCCATCACAGCACGCAATATTTTGCTTGCGGCTTTGGGCTTGGCTGCGGGTTTGCTGCTCTTGGGATTTGTGCTCAATTGGGTGGGTCTTCGCATCGCTGTCGAATACAACCCTGATCTGGCGCGCAAATTCGGCGGGGTGACCACTGAGCTGGAGCAAAAGCGCATGGAGGCGGTTTACCGCGAGCGCCTGGACCAGCTCAAGGGCGTGCTCGACCAAAACGTTCAGGATGTCAAAAAGCTAGAGTCCATGAAAAACCGCTTCATGGAGCTGGCGACCCCCGCTGCCCTTAAAAGCAGCCTGAGCACCAAAGACGAGTCCAAAGGCGGCCCTTTCGTTTCACCGACTTTGCTGTCGATCTTTAAAACCGGGTTTTTCCGCCAGCCTCTTGATGCAGAATTCGAGCAGGCTGCGCAGCACGCCAATGGCTTGAGAGAGTCTTTGGCCTCCTACGACCAAAAGTGGAAAGCCAACCTCGAATGGCTGCAAGCCTTGCCGATTGGCATGCCTATCAACAGTGAATACCGGTTTACCAGCGGTTTTGGCGTGCGCAATGACCCGTTCACCGGAGCTTTGGCCATGCACGAGGGTATCGATTTCGCCGCCGAAATAGGCACCAAAGTTTTGGCATCAGGTCCTGGCATCGTTGTGCGGTCCGAGTGGGATCCAGGCTATGGCAACATTGTCGAAATCCGGCATGCAGAAGACTTTCTCACCCGCTATGCCCATTTACACAAACGCAGCGTTGTTCCCAATATGCAGGTGAGCACGGCATCGGTGATCGGCGAGGTGGGCAGTACCGGCCGGTCCACAGGGCCGCACCTGCATTACGAAATCTTTCACAAGGGCCGGGCGATCAACCCCTTGACTGTTTTGCCTGTTAAGGCCCCTTGAGATTTTTAAGAAAAATATCCCCATGTTTGAAAAATTAAAAAACAAAGCTTTTGCTGACACACAAGAAAGGTTTGACACCTTAGTCGGCCGTACCACTACCATCTATGGGCGTCTGGTGCTACTTGACAGCGTGCGCATTGACGGCAAGGTGCTCGGCAACATTGAAACGGCCCCCGGTAACAAGATCTCCGTGGCCATTGGCCCTACCGGCGAGGTCACCGGCGACATCACCGCGCACCGTGTGCTGGTCGCGGGCAAGGTCGATGGCAACATTTATGCCGCTGAGCGCGTTGAGTTTCACAAAGACTCGCTCGTCAACGGCGATGTTTCCTACGGCTCGATTTCTGTGGAGCACGGTGCCCGCTTGCTGGGCATGATCGTGCAAAACAAGTCGGCGGCCCAGTCTGCCAACCGCGCATTAGCTGCCATTCAAAACGCTCAAACCAAGAGCTAAATTGCTCAGGTTGCGGGCCTGCCTGTTAGGCCGTCTCCTGTGCCAGAATGCAAATAGACCGGCGCTTTTTTTGAGCGCTTTCATAAAATTGCAGGTACCCACCCCATGAGCAACACCCTCCCGCCTTTGCCTGCCCGGCCCTACCGGCGAATTGCGACTGAAGAAGCGTTTTCGCCGCCGGAGATGCTGGAGATTTACAGGCGTATCTTGGCCAAAGACAACGTGGATGCCGGCTTCAAGCACCTGATGGGCTTTTACATGAGCAGCCCCAGTGAGCGGGCCCAGCACATCATGCGTTGCCTGACCGATCTCGATGCTTTGCGGCTGAAGCACATGGACGAATCTGGCGTTGATATGCAGGTGATCGGCCTGACATCGCCGGGCGTGCAAATCATGGACAAAGACACCGCAGTGGCTTTTGCCCCGGTGGCCAATGACATCCTGGCCGCTGCCACCCGCCGTCATCCCGACCGCCTCGTCGGCATGATTTCCGTTGCCCCCCAGGACCCTGCGGCGGCGGCTAAGGAAATCCAGCGCGGCGTGAATCAGTTGGGCATGCATTCGGTGGTGATCAACTCGCACACTCAAGGTGAGTATTTGTCAGACACCAAGTTCTGGCCTATCTTTGAAGCAGCCGAGGCGATGGACACGCCCATTTACCTGCATCCGAACGCCATGCCGGCCAGCATGATCCAGCATTTCATTGAGGCCGGCCTGGATGGCGCCATTTACGGATTTGGCGTGGAGACGGGGCTGCATGCTTTGCGTCTGATCACTTCGGGTGTATTTGACCGCTTCCCCAAATTGCAGGTGATTCTGGGCCACATGGGTGAGGCCTTACCGTTTTGGGCCTACCGCCTGGACTACATGCATGCAGCCACTGTCAAGTCGCAGCGCTACCCCAGTGTGCAACCGCTCAAGCGCAAACCCAGTGACTACTTGCGCGAGAATTTTCACATCACCAACAGCGGCGTGGCGTGGGGTGCAGCCCTCAAGTTCACCCAAGACTTCATGGGGCCGGACCGCGTGTTGTACGCCATGGACTACCCCTACCAATATGCGCCGCATGAAGTGGCTCTGCTCGAAAACCTCGACATGGCGCCGCAGGTGCGCAAGGCCTTCTTTCAGGACAATGCCGAGCGACTGTTCAAAATTCCGCCGGCCAGCCGAGCGGTGTGACTTTAAAAATGACTGGAGACAAAACAATGAAACTTTTAAAGCACTCTTATTTGGCAGCCTTGGCTGCAGCCCTGATGGGCACGCTCAGCTTGGGTGTTTGGGCTCAGAGCGGCTTTCCCAGCCAGCCCATCAAAATCATCGTGCCATTCACGCCCGGCACAGGCATGGACACCATTGCCCGCGTGGTCGCGCCGCGCCTGAGCGAGCGCCTGGGGCAGTCTGTGGTGGTGCAAAACCAGCCCGGCGCCAGCGGCAATATCGGTGCCGATGCCGTGGCCAAATCAACACCTGACGGTTACACGGTGTTGATGGGTGCCAACACCATGTTGATGGCCTCGCAGATGTACAAAAACGTGAGTTTTGACCCGGTCAAAGATTTTTCATCCGTCACTATGGCTGCCTATGGCTCCTTGATGCTGGTGGCCAATCCCAAGACCGGTATCAAGTCTTTGCCTGAGTTGATCACGATGGCCAAAGCGCGGCCGGGCGGCATCAGTTTCGGCTCACCCGGCGTGGGAACACCGCACCACATGGCCATGGAGCTGTTCAAGTTGGAGTCCAATACGTTCATGCTGCATGTGCCTTACCGGGGTTCGGCCGGCTACACGCAAGACCTGCTGTCGGGCGAGCTCAATGTCGGCTTTTTGCCTGTGCACATTGCCCAGGGTTTTGTCAAAAGCGGCAGACTCACCGCGCTGGCACTGGGCAGCCCCAAACGTCATCCGGTGGCGCCCGAGGTGCCGACTTTTGAAGAAGTGGGCGTCAAGAAAATTGACGTGGACCTTTGGTACGCTTTTTTTGTCCCCAGCAAAACGCCTGCTAATGTTGTCACCCGCCTCAACACGGAAATCGCGGCCATCCTTCGGCAAAACGAGGTCAAAGAAATTTTGGGCAAGGCCGGCATGGACGCTTCTGCTTCAAGCCCGGCTGATTTGACGGCCATCGTTGTCAAAGACTACCCGCGCTGGGGTAACGTCATCAGTACCAAGAAAATTTCGGCGGAGTGATGTGCGAAGGCGGCAGCCTCAAGGCTGCTGCCTAGTCTGACCCCTGGCCATAGCCAGCACGGCTTGAACATGCTGCTCAGTGAGCCGGTGTTCATGGCCGACCCAGGCAATGAATTGATCTGGCCGCACCAGCACCCAGTGTGCCTGGTAGCGGTCTGCCTCAGACCCTTTGCTTTCCTGGCGCACTGTCAATGGCAGGCCCTGGCTGCGGGCTGCATTCACGACCACCTGCACATCTTCGGCGCTGGCATCAAAAGCCAGCAAGGTGAATTGCTCGCCCAAAATTTCAAAAACGTTGTCGCCTGAAGCCAGCGTCGCAGGGGCCAGGTGATGTCCTGCGCGGGCTTCAAAGCGGTGTGAACCCCTGGCGCTGCAAGCGCCTTGCCCGGGCTGGCCTTGTGCCACCACGGGCGAGCCCTCGTAGTGGGGCTCAAAAGCGTGTACCTCGCCGATGGCACCTTGCGAGCGTTCCTGCCAGGCTTTCTCAAAGCCTGCGCGGTCACGATCCGGGTCGAAGGTGTCCAAAAAGTCTTTGTCGGTTTCTATTGATTTGGCGATGAAGTCGCGCATGGTCGATTCAAAGACCGGCCGACGTTCCGCGTCATAAGAGTCCAGCAAGGCATCGCCGCCCCAAGCTTGAAGAACCGCCGCGAGTTTCCAGCCCAGGTTGCGCGCATCCTCCAGACCGGAATTAACGCCGTAGCCACCATAGGGCGGGTGGCTGTGCGCTGCATCGCCGGCAACGAACAGACGTCCTGCGCGGTAAGTGTCGGCGATGGCAAAGCGCAAATCCCAAAAACCGATGTGTTCCATTTCAATTTCAAATTCAGCACCAACCGCCTGGTGCAAATAAGACTTGAAATCAAAGTTGTCAGCGCTTGTGCCGGCGGGCACCGGTGCGTGAAAGAACCAGGTGTTGCCAAGATCAACACGCCCGAAAAACTTCCAGTAACCGCCCAGGCCGGGCTGCAGCACGTTGTAAAAAGATTTGCCGGGATAGCATTCCAGCAGCGTGTGCAACTCATGCGAGCGAAACACCAGCAGAACCATCAAGCGGTCGTGGTCGGTCAGTGTTTGCGTGATGCCGGCTTGTTCGCGCACTTTGGAACGGCTGCCATCGCAACCCACCGCAAATGCGGCCCTGAGCGTGCGTCGCTGCTGGCCCTTGCGCTCGGACACCGTGACGCTGACACCGTCAGCGTCTTGCGCGACGGCCTCTGCATCCCAGCCGAACAGTGTCTGAACCGATGGCAACTGGGCCACGCGTTGACGAAGCACATTTTCAGTTGCGAACTGCGGCAAGCGTTCGTTGGCGCAAAAGTAATAGGGCTTGACCAACTCGCGTTGCAGCCAGTTGTAGGAATATTTTCCTAAGAGCGTGCCATACGTGGTCAGGCCGCCAATGCCGTACTCGGGTGGAATCGTGCGCGCACTGCGCAGCTCTTTTTCAGCACCCCAGAAATGCAGGTGCTCCATCGTGCGCTGCGTCAGATTTTGGCCCTTGGGAATCGGCTGGGGCTGCAGATAGCGCTCGGACAAAATGCAGCGTACACCGCGCTGGCCCAACTCAATGGCCAATCCCAGGCCCACAGGGCCGCCGCCGACGATCAGGACATCGGCATCCATGCTACTGGGCAGTGTGGTAGCGGGTGATGCGTTCGACCTCGTTTTTGGAGCCCAGCACCACACTCACGCGCTCGTGCAATTTGCCCGGTTCGATGTCCAGGATGCGCTGGCGGGTGTTGGTGGCAGCGCCACCGGCTTGCTCTATCAGCCAGCTCATGGGGTTGGCTTCGTAGAGCAAACGCAGCTTGCCGGGCTTGTCGGGTTCACGCCGGTCCCAGGGGTACATAAAGACGCCGCCGCGTGACAGGATGCGGTGCACGTCGGCCACCATGGCGGCGACCCAGCGCATGTTGAAGTCTTTGCCACGCGGGCCGTCCTTGCCTTGCAGGCACTCGTCGATGTAGCGTTTGACCGGCGCATCCCAGTGCCGCATGTTGCTCATGTTGATGGCGAATTCCTGCGTGTCGGGTGGGATCTGCACGTTTTCTTCGATCAGCATGAAGGATCCCTGCTCACGGTCCAGTGTGAACATGACAACGCCGTCACCCACAGTCAGCACCAGCGTGGTTTGCGGGCCGTAGATGCAGTAACCGGCAGCGACTTGCTGCTTGCCGGCTTGCAAAAAGTCTTTTTCTTCGATTTCGGCGCTGGCCTCTGGCTTTTTAAGTACGCTGAAAATAGTGCCTATGCCGCCGTTGATATCGATGTTGCTGGAGCCGTCGAGCGGGTCAAACAGCAACAGGTATTCGCCTTGGGGGTAGCGGTTGGGCACCACATAGATGCTGTCCATTTCTTCAGACGCCATGGCGGCAAGGTGGCCGCCCCATTCGTTGGCTTCGATCAGCACCTCGTTGGCGATGATGTCCAGTTTTTTTTGCACCTCGCCTTGCACATTCTCACTGTGCGCCGTTCCCAGCACGCTGCCCAGTGCGCCCTTGTTGACGGCCTGGCTGATGCCTTTGCATGCGCGTGCCACCACTTCAAGCAGCAGCCGCAAATGCGAAGGAATGTGGCCTTCGGAGCGTTGCTGCTCGACCAGGTAGCGCGTCAGGGAAATTTTGGAGGACATACAGACCTTTTTGGCTTTAGGAACGATCTCAGTCAGACAAAGCGCGGGAAACGACTTCTCGCACGTCATTGCTCAAATCTGCCTTGGCCGCAACGCGGGCGATGGCTTCGCGTGCAGCACTGCGGTAGGGCTCGGCCAGCTTGCTCCAGCGGTCCAGGGCACGCGCCAGCCTGGCGGCCACTTGCGGGTTGATGGCGTCGAGTTCGACCACGCGGTCGGCCCAGAACACATAGCCTGCGGCATCGGTTCGGTGAAAGGCGCCGGGGTTGCCCTGACAGAAAACGCTGATCACACTGCGCGCGCGGTTCGGATTGCGCAGGCTGAAGTCGGCGTGCTTCATGAGCTGGCGCACGGCCGGCAAGACGTTGCCCGCGCGATCGATGGCAGCCGCCTGCAAGCTGAACCACTTGTCGATAACCAGGGCTTCGTCTTTGAACAGACTGTGAAAACGAGTAAGTGCTGTAGCGGCCAGCGGGTGGCCGCTGCTCACAAGCGCACTCAGGGCATTGAAGCGGTCGGTCATGTTGCCGGCCTTGTCAAAAATCTGCAAGCTGCGTTCGGGCCAGCTGTTGTCGCCACTGGCAAGCGCTGCCAGACACAGCTGGCCCAGGGCCATGCCGGCCAGCGCCCGGCGGCCGGCTGAGCGCGGGTCGGGGGAGTAAGTGCCGTTGTCATGGCATTGCGCATAAGTTTGAGCCCAATCGGGCGCCAAGGCCACTGCCAGTTGCAGGCGCATCGCTTCACGCACCGCATGAATGCGCTGCGGATCCACCACTTCCAGTTGCTCGGCCAGGTAAATCTCTGAGGGCAGCGT
Source organism: Polaromonas sp. (assembly GCA_044357185.1). GTDB lineage: Bacteria > Pseudomonadota > Gammaproteobacteria > Burkholderiales > Burkholderiaceae_C > Polaromonas. The sequence continues at coordinate 20,538 of JBIKPY010000023.1, read as the reverse complement.
CAGTACCAGTTCTTTGAAGGCGGCATCAAGTTGTGAGTGGCAAAGCACGGCGCGCATGGCTTGCACATAACCCGCGTCCAAAACATGGTCGGTGACAGGCGCATCGCTGGCCGTGATCGCCTTGATTGCCAGCCGGATGGCCAGGCGTTGACCGGCTTCCCAGCGGTTAAAGGGGTCACTGTCGTGGGCCAGCAGGTGCAGAAGCTGCGCATCGCTGTAGTCAAACTCCAGCACCACCGGCGCACTGAAGCCGCGCAGGATAGAGGGCACCGGTTCGGCGTCCACGTTTTCAAAGCAAAAGCGCTGGCTGGCTTCGGTCAGCACCAAGGTGCGTGGCCCGTTCACGGCGGCGGCTTCGCCAGCCAGTTGCAGCGGCAGGTCGGCGCCATCTGCGCCGAGCAGGCCCAGGCCGACCGGAATGACGAAGGGCTCTTTGTTACTTTGACCGGGGGTGGGCGAGCAGCTTTGCGAGAGCGTCAAGGTGTACTGGCGGGCTGCAGCGTCGTAGTGGCTTTGGGCATGCACACGCGGTGTGCCGGCCTGGCTGTACCAACGCTTGAACTGCGGCAACAGACGCGCCAGATCAGAAGCCGGGTTGGCGTCGGCAATGGCTTGGGCAAAGTCGTCGCAGGTCACGGCCTGGCCGTCGTGGCGGCTGAAGTACAGCGCCAAGCCTTTGGCAAAGCCGGCGCGACCCACCAGGGTCTGCATCATGCGAACCACCTCGGCACCTTTTTCGTAAATGGTGACGGTGTAGAAATTATTGATTTCGATGTAACTGTCGGGGCGTACCGGATGCGCCATCGGACCGGCGTCTTCGGGGAACTGGGCGGTGCGCAGCACGCGCACGTCTTCAATCCGTTTGACGGCGCGCGCAGAGGCCTCATGGCAAAGGTCTTGCGAAAACTCCTGATCACGGAACACCGTCAGGCCCTCTTTCAGGCTGAGCTGGAACCAATCACGGCAGGTCACGCGGTTACCGGTCCAGTTGTGAAAGTACTCGTGACCGACCACGCTCTCGATGTTGCTGAAGTCGGTGTCGGTTGCGGTCGCCTGGCTGGCCAGTACGTACTTGGTGTTGAAGATGTTCAGGCCCTTGTTCTCCATGGCGCCCATGTTGAAATCGCTGGTCGCCACAATCATGAAGCGCTCCAGGTCCAGCGGCAGGCCAAAGCGCGCTTCGTCCCATGCCACCGAGGCCATCAACGAATTCATGGCGTGCTCTGTTTTGTCCAGGTCGCCCGGGCGCACATAGACCTGCAGCAAATGCGATTGCCCGTTGCGCGCGGTGATGCGCTGCTCGCGCGCCACCAGCTGGCCGGCCACCAGCGCAAACAGGTAACTGGGTTTTTTGTGCGGGTCCACCCACTTGGCGAAATGCCGGCCATCGTCCAGCAGGCCTTGCTCGACCTGGTTGCCATTGGACAGCAATACCGGGTACTTGGCCTTGTCTGCGCGCAGCGTCACGGTGTAGCTGGCCATCACGTCGGGACGGTCTAAAAAGTAGGTGATGCGCCTGAAACCCTCGGCTTCGCATTGCGTAAAGAAGGAGTCGTTGCTGACGTACAAGCCCATCAGCTTGGTGTTTTTGGCAGGGTTGATGGTGGTGAAGATTTCCAGCTCGAAAGGCGCTTCGCCCTCGGGCAAGTTTTCAAGTACCAGCTCGTTGCCTTCGATCTTGAAGGATGTGCCCTGGCCGTTGACCAGCACGCGCGCCAGGTTCAGCTCTTCGCCGTTCAGTTTGAGGGCCTGTGCTGGCACATCCGGGTTGCGGCGCAGCCGCATTTTGTTGAGCACGCGCGTTTTAGCGGGATCCAAATCAAAGCACAGATCGACCGTGTCTATCCAGAAAGCCGGTGCACTGTAGTCGGCGCGTTGGATGGCCGTGGACTGGCCGTTGCTGTCACGCATTCGCATGGAGATTCTCCAAAAATTGCTGGTTCATGAGCTCGTGATAGTTGCGCACGCTGGCCATCACATGGGGGCCGGTCAGCTCGACTGCGCTGTGCGAGGTGCACAAGGCTACGGCCCGCATGCCGGCGCGGCGCGCCGCTTCAATGCCAAAAGGCGCGTCTTCAAAGACGATGCAGTCGGCCGGCTTGACGCCCATGCGCCTGGCGGCCTCCAGAAAGATGGCCGGCTCGGGTTTGCCCGGCAGGCCTTCATCGCCGCCCACCACGGCATGCGGTGTTTCCGGCAACTTCAGATGCGAAAAAGCAAATGCAATATTGTGTTTGTCACCGGCCGTGCCCACGCCGACTTTCAGACCCATCGCCCGGCTGCGTGCGGCAAATTCGGTGAAGCCTGCCACTTCGCGAAAGACAGGCGCAAACAGCTCGCGGTACAGGGTTTCTTTTTCGTGCGACAGGGCCAGGCTGCGCTCGGCGCTGAGCTCGGTCTGAAACAATTCGTTCATGCATTCGGCTGCGGTGCGGCCGGTGGTGCGGCGCATCAGGTCATCGACTTCAACATCAATGCCATGCCGGCGGGCAAAAGCCACCCAGCTTTGCTTGTGGTAGCCCATGGAGTCGATCATGGTGCCGTCCATGTCGAAGATCAATGCCGTGGTATTCATCAAACGCCTTGTTTGAGAGAGGCCTCAATGAAGGGGTCGAGGTCGCCGTCCAGCACTTTTTGCGTGGCCGATGTTTCGTAGTTGGTGCGCAGGTCTTTGATGCGGCTCTGATCGAGCACATAGCTGCGGATCTGGTGGCCCCAACCGACGTCGGTCTTGGTATCTTCCAGCTTTTGCTGGGCTTCCTGCTGCTTGCGCAACTCAAAGTCATACAAGCGCGAGCGCAGGCGTTTCCAGGCTACGTCGCGGTTGCTGTGCTGCGAGCGACCGTCCTGGCACTGCACCACGATGCCGGTCGGGATGTGCGTCAGGCGCACGGCCGAGTCGGTTTTGTTGATGTGCTGGCCGCCCGCGCCACTGGCACGGAAGGTGTCAGTGCGCACGTCCGACGGGTTGATGTCGATCTCGATCGAGTCGTCAATCTCAGGGTACACAAACACCGAGGCAAACGAGGTGTGGCGCCCGCCCGACGAGTCAAACGGCGACTTGCGCACCAGGCGGTGCACGCCGGTTTCGGTGCGCAGCAGGCCAAAAGCGTATTCGCCTTCGATCTTGATGGTCGCGCCCTTGATGCCGGCGGTGTCGCCCGCGGACTCGTCTTCAATCTGTGCCTTGAAGCCCTTGCGTTCGGCGTAGCGCAGGTACTGGCGCAGCAGCATGCTGGCCCAGTCGCAGGCTTCAGTGCCACCGGCGCCGGCCTGGATGTCCAGAAAAGCATTGAGCGGGTCTGCCGGGTTGTTGAACATCCGGCGGAACTCCATCTTCTCGACTTCAGTGGCCACCGCTGCGACTTCGCCTTCGATGCCGATCATGCCGGCCTCGTCGTCTTCATCGCGGCTCATGGCAAACAACTCGGTGTTGTCAGACAGCTCCTGGCTCAGCCGGTCAATCACCAGCACCACGTCTTCGAGCGATTTCTTCTCTTTGCCGAGTTCTTGCGCCCGCTTGGGGTTGTCCCAGACCTTGGGGTCTTCCAGGGCGGCGTTGACTTCGCTTAATTTACGTTCTTTGGCAGGGTAGTCAAAGATACCCCCTGAGCTCGTGCACCCGGGCGCTCAGGCCCTCAAGCTGGTTGCTGATGAGGTTGATGCGTTCTGCTTCCATGATTTATTCCTGTGGGTGAAGTGCGGGCCCCTGGCTGGGGCGCAAGAGTGTATTTTCTCACGCCAGAAAGTCTTCGATCAAACGGGCCAGTTGTTCAGGCTGGTCGTGGTGCAGCATGTGGCCTGCGTTGGCGATGACAGCGCTGCGCGCATCGGGCACGTTTTTCAGTCGCTCGTGGTACTCGTCCAGGGTGTAGCTGCCTTTCCACCATTGAGCCAGCGAGTCGCTGTCGGCTTGCACGGACAGCAGCGGCGCGGTGATTCGCTTGTAAACCTCCAGCATTTCGTCAAGCCGGTAAAGATGGGCGCTGGTGACTTTGTGCCCCGCGTGGCCCCGAATCTTCCATTGCCCTGCGGCATCCGGGCTGGCCCAGCGGCCGGCCAGCCAGTCGGCCTTGTCCTGTGGCAGACGCGGGTTGGTCTTCATGAGCCGCTGCGCCACGCCTGCTACATCGGCATAGGGTTTGAGGGCGCTGTCGCCGCGGTGCAGACTTTTAAGTTCGTCCATCCATTGGGCATAACGGCCAGGTGCCTGGCTGGGGCGCGTAGCCGCCAGGCCGAAACCCTCCAGATTGACCAGCCGCCGGATTCGTTCGGGCCGCACGCCTGCGTAAATCATGGCCACATTGCCGCCCATGCTGTGGCCGACCAGATCAATCGCTTGGCCGGGGGCGTAGTGGTCCAGCAAAAAGTCCAGGTCGGCCAGGTAGTCGGGAAACCAGAAGTTGTCGGCCTCACCAGCGCCGGTCTGGCCAAAGCCGCGCCAGTCGGGCGCGATGATGCTTCGGCCTGCGGCAAAGGCCTCTGGCAGGGCATCGACCATGAACTGGTAAGAGGCGGCCACGTCCATCCAACCGTGCAGCAGCACCAGCGGCGGGCAATGGCCGGGGCCGGAATTTTCCGGACCCCAGCGCAGTACGTGGTATTTCAGGCCCCGTATAGGGACAAACTCGGTGCGGTAAGTGCGTTTTTCTTTGTACATTGAACAGATCATAAGGAGCATCGCTTCAATGCACAGCCAAGAACCAGACAACAACATGGCCGGCGCAGGGCCGCAAAGGGCAGACCAGTACGCCGCGCTGCACAGCCGTTTTCGCTGGCAGGTGGACACCCACTTCAATATCGCCCAGGCCTGCTGCCAACGCTGGGCCGCTGAAAGTGCCGGCCGAGGCCTGTCGGCAAGGCCTGCTCGAACGGCCATCCGCGTTCATCGCCCGGGCGCCGCCAGCATGGACTACAGCTACGCCGACTTGCAACATTCGGCTGATGCGCTGAGCCTGGCGCTGGGGGCGCTGGGCGTGCGCCGCGGCGACCGCGTGGCCATTGTGCTGCCGCAATGCTTTGAAACAGCGGTGGCCTACATGGCGGTGCTGCAGATGGGGGCGGTGGCCATGCCGCTGTCGATTCTGTTCGGGCCTGACGCCCTTGAATTCCGGCTGCAGGACAGCGAGGCCGTGCTGGCCATCGCCGATGAAAATGCCATGGCCAGCCTGAAAGCTGTGCGCCCCCATTGCCCGGCCTTGCGCACCTTGCTTGCGGCCGGACAAGCACAAGGCCAGGGCGACATGGACTACAGCCAAGCAATGGCCGCCCACCCGGGCGTGTTCACGCCCGTCAAGACCCTGGCCGAAGACCCCGCCATCCTGATCTACACCAGCGGCACCACCGGGCAACCCAAAGGTGCGCTGCTGGCGCACCGCGCTTTGATCGGTAATTTGCCGGGCTTTGTCGCCAGCCAGAACTGGTTTGGCTATGACGGGTTGAGCAACACCAGTTCGCAGGCGGTTTTCTGGTCACCGGCCGACTGGGCCTGGACAGGCGGGCTGATGGACGCGCTGCTGCCCACCTTGTACTTCGGCCGGCCCATCGTGGCGTACAAGGGCCGCTTCAGCCCCGAGCTGGCCTTTGAACTGATGGCCTCCCAGGGCGTTACGCACACATTCTTGTTTCCGACTGCACTCAAAGCCATGATGAAGGCTTATCCGCATCCGCGCCAGCACTTCAAACTCCAACTCAAGGCCATCATGAGCGCCGGCGAGGCCGTGGGCGACGCTGTGTTCGCCTACACACGCGATGAACTGGGCGTGATCGTGAACGAAATGTTTGGACAGACCGAGATCAACTATGTGGTGGGGAACTGTTCTTTGTTTTGGGATGCCAAGCCCGGCAGCATGGGCAAGGCTTATCCGGGTCATCGGGTGGCGGTGATTGATGACGCCGGTCGCGAATGTGCCGTCGGCGTGCCGGGCGACGTGGCAGTCAACCGCTTTGATATCCATGGGCAGCCCGACCCGATTTTCTTTTTGGGCTACTGGAAAAATCCGGCCGCCACCGAAGCCAAATTCACCGGCGACTGGTGCCGCACCGGCGACATGGCCAGGCGCGACGCAGACGGCTACCTTTGGTACGACGGGCGGGCCGATGACGTCTTCAAGGCGGCCGGTTACCGCATCGGGCCGGGTGAGATTGAAAACTGTCTGGTCAAGCACCCGGCTGTGGCCAACGCCGCGGTGGTGCCCAAACCCGACCGCGAGCGTGGCGCCCTGGTCAAGGCCTATGTGGTGCTGGCGCCGGATTTTGCAGCGCAACGCGACCTGGCCTGCGGCGCTGGTGCCGTGAAAGACTTTGACCTGGCGCTGACAGCCTCGTTACAAGCCCATGTGAAGGGCTTGCTGGCGCCCTACGAATACCCCAAAGAGATTGAGTTCATTGAGGCTCTGCCCATGACCACCACCGGCAAGGTACAGCGCCGCGTGCTGCGCTTGCAGGAAGAGGCGCGTCAGGCTGACGGCGGGCTTTAAACTAGGCCCTTACTTCTGTTTCTGCCGCTGCTATCTTTCACATGACCCAACCCATGAAAAAAATCAAACTCGGCTCCAGCGATCTCCAGGTGACCCCGATCTGCCTGGGCACCATGACTTTTGGTGAACAAGTCGACGAGGCCACGGCGCACACCATCCTGGACCACTCGCTGGCGCGAGGTATCAACTTTTTGGATACCGCAGAGATGTACTCGGTGCCCACACGCGCTGAAACCTTCAACCTCACTGAAAAAATCTTGGGCAACTGGTTTGAAAAAAATCCGGGCGCACGCCAGAAGCTGGTGCTGGCCACCAAAGTGGCCGGCCCGGCGCGCGGCATGGGCTGGGTGCGCGGCGGCAGTACCGACTTGACACCGTCAGACATCACCGAAGCCTGCCACGCCAGCCTCAAGCGAATGAAGACCGACGTGATTGACCTCTACCAGATTCACTGGCCGGTGCGCCATGTGCCGGCCTTCGGCGTCATGTATTTCGATCCGGCCAAGGACGTGCCAGTCACTTCCATTCACGACCAGCTCGAAGCCTTGGGCAGGCTGGTCAAAGCCGGCAAGGTGCGCGCTATCGGCCTGTCGAACGAGTCGCCCTATGGCGTGCACGAGTTTGTGCGCCTGGCCGAGCAGCACGGCCTGCCGCGCGTGGCTACCGTGCAAAACCCTTACGGCCTACTCAACCGCACAGTAGACAACGGGCTGGACGAAACCATGTACCGCCTGGGTGTTTCCCTGCTGGCTTATTCGCCGCTGGGTTTTGGCTTGTTGACCGGTAAGTACGACGCCAGCGGTACTTTCGGCGAGGCCGCGCCCAAGGGTCGCATTTCTATTTATGAGTCGGTGCGCAAACAGCGCTGGGGCCGCGTCGAATCGCTGGAAGCAGCGCGCCGCTACAACGCCCTGGCCCGACAGCACGGCCTCACGCCGACCCAAATGGCACTGGCCTTTTGCTACACCAAGTGGCAGGTGGCCAGCACCATCATCGGCGTGACTACGCTAGCCCAGCTGGACGAAGACATTGACGCCCTGGGCATTGTGCTGCCGCCCGATTTGCTCGAAGCAATTGACGCGGTGCGCTGGCAACTGCGCGACCCGGCCGTTTAATCCCTGCCGGAGTCTGTGTTGCAAGACTTTTCACCATTGCTTGTTTGGGCAGCTGCGGTGCTGGCCGCCTACCTGATCGGCTCGCTCTCGTTCGCGGTGATCGTCAGCCGCCTCATGGGCCTGAACGACCCGCGCAGCTACGGCAGCAAAAACCCGGGCGCCACCAACGTGCTGCGCTCGGGCAACAAGCTCGCTGCCGTTGCCACGCTGCTGCTGGACGCCGTCAAGGGCTGGCTGCCGATGGCGCTGGTGCAGTGGCAGGGCGCTGCCTACGGCCTGGGTGACGGTGCACTGGCCGCCGTCGGGCTGGCGGCTTTTCTGGGGCACCTTTACCCGGTGTTTTTCAGCTTCAAGGGCGGCAAGGGCGTAGCCACTGCCGCCGGCGTGCTGTTTGGCGTGCACTGGTTGCTGGGGCTGGCATGCATGGGCACTTGGGCGCTGGTGGCCTATGTATCGCGTTACTCGTCGCTTTCAGCATTGTCCTGCGCCATGTTGGCTCCGCTTTACTACGTGCTCGGCGACCGCGGCCTGTGGTACGTAGACCGCTCGGTGCTGCTGATGCTGGTGCTGATGGGCGCGCTGCTGATTTACCGCCACAAAGAGAACATCAGCAAACTGCTGCAAGGCAAAGAGTCCAAGCTGGGCGCCAAGGCCAAGAGCTGATCTTTTTTCAGTCGCGGAAGTTGTTGAAGCTCAGCGGAAACTCACTGATTTCTGACTTGATAAGGGCCATGGCGGCCTGCAGGTCGTCGCGTTTGGCGCCGGTGACACGCACCGCGTCGCCCTGAATGGCCGCTTGCACCTTGATCTTGCTGCCCTTGATGATCTGCTGGATCTTTTTGGACTGCTCGATTTCAATGCCGTTGCGCACTTTGCTGATCTGCTTGACCTTGTCGCCGCCGATTTTCTCGACCTTGCCGACATCCAGAAAGCGGGCGTCCACACCGGCTTTGGTGAGCTTGCTGCGCAAGATGTCGTTGATCTGATCGATCTGAAAATCGCTGTCGCCAATCGACGTGATTTCCTTGTCCTTGAGCTCTATCGAGGCCGAGGTGCCCTTGAAGTCAAACCGGGTGCCGATCTCTTTGGCAGAGTTTTCGACGGCGTTTTTGACCTTGACGAGGTCCGCTTCCAGCACAGTGTCAAAAGAGGGCATGGTGTTCTCGTTTTCCTTGAAATCGCGGGTGCGACAATCTCCGGATGTTAGTCGAGAAAAATGTCCCCCTGCAGTCCCACAACAGCTTTGGCATTGTGGCCAAGGCCCTGAGCCTGGTGCGCATCGGCTCCGAGGCCGACCTGGCCGCCGTGCTGGCCGACCCGGCGCTGCAGGCAGTGCCTAAGTTCATTCTGGGCGGCGGCAGCAACATTGTGCTCACCGGTGACGTCAAACCTTTGGTGCTCAAGGTCGAGATCATGGGCAAGCGGCTGGTGAGCGAAACCGCCAAAGCCTTCATTGTCGAGGCTGGCGCTGGGGAAAACTGGCACGAGCTGGTGGCCTGGACGCTGGCCAATGCTTACCCAGGCATGGAGAACCTGGCCATGATCCCGGGCAGCGTGGGCGCTTCGCCGGTGCAAAACATAGGCGCTTACGGCGTCGAGCTGCAAGACCGCTTTGAGTCTCTGGACGCGATGGACTTGCAAACCGGCCAGACCTTCACGCTGGACGCCGCGCAATGCGCTTTTGGCTACCGCGACTCGGTGTTCAAGCATGCCAGCAGCGCGGCGGCCGGCGGAACTGCAACTTTCGGGCTGGCGGGCCGGGCGTTGATCACGCGCGTGCGCTTTGCTTTGCCCAAGGCCTGGAAGCCGGTGCTCGGTTATGCCGACCTGGACCGCAAGATCGCGCAGACCGGCGAAGTGCCGACCACGCCGCAGCAGATATTTGATTGGGTCTGCGAGATACGCCGCGCCAAACTGCCCGACCCTGCGGTGATGGGCAATGCCGGTAGCTTTTTCAAGAACCCGACCGTCTCTCGTGAGCAGTGCGACGACATCATCCAGCGTGAGCCCAAGATCGTGCATTACCCGATGGCCGACGGCTCCATCAAGCTGGCCGCCGGCTGGCTGATTGACGCTTGCGGCTGGAAGGGTAAAAGCGTGGGCAATGCCGCGGTGTACGAGCGCCAGGCCCTGGTGCTCATCAACAAGGGCGGCAGCCAGAACCCGGTGACGGGTGGCGAGGTGATGACGCTGGCCAAAGCGATCCAGACCAGCGTTTACGAGCGTTTCGGCATCCTGCTCGAGCACGAGCCGGTGGTGGTCTGAAGCGCTCCTAGGCGCCCCTAAGCGGCGCTTAGGGGCGCTCGTTGCCCAGAGACGGCAGGGTGCCGTCCTCGCCCAGGGTCAGCAAACCGCTGCGGGTGTAAATGCCCAGCTTGTCGCGCGTGTCCACGATGTCCAGGTTGCGCATGGTCAGCTGACCGATGCGGTCCAGCGGCGTGAACGAACCGGCCACTTTTTCCATGCTCAGGCGCTCTGGCTTGTAGGTCAGGTTGGCGCTCTCGGTGTTGAGGATGGAGTAGTCGTTGCCGCGGCGCAGCTCGATGGTGACTTCACCCGTGACGGCGCGTGCCACCCAGCGCTGGGCGGTCTCGCGCAGCATGATGGATTGCGGGTCGAACCAGCGGCCCTGGTAGAGCAGGCGGCCGAGCTTGAGGCCGTTCATGCGGTACTGCTCGATGGTGTCTTCGTTGTGGATGCCCGTGATCAGGCGCTCGTAGGCGATGAACAGCAGGGCCAGGCCCGGGGCTTCATAGATGCCGCGGCTCTTGGCTTCGATGATGCGGTTTTCGATCTGGTCGCTCATGCCCAGGCCGTGGCGCCCGCCGATGCGGTTGGCTTCCAAAATGAGCTCGGTCAGGCTTTCAAAGCTTTTGCCGTTAAGGGCCACAGGCTGGCCTTCTTCAAAGCGCACCGTGACTTCTTCGCGTTTGACTTCAACGTCGTCTTTCCAGAACGCCACGCCCATGATGGGGTTGACGATCTTCATGCCGCTGGACAGGTGCTCCAGGTCTTTGGCCTCGTGTGTGGCGCCCAGCATGTTGGAATCGGTCGAGTAGGCTTTTTCGGCGGACATCTTGTAGCCAAAGCCGGCTTTTGTCATGAAGGCCGACATTTCGGCGCGGCCGCCCAGCTCGTCAATGAACAACTGGTCCAGCCAGGGCTTGTAAATTTTCAGGTCGGGGTTGGTCAGCAGGCCGTAGCGGTAAAAACGCTCGATGTCATTGCCCTTGTAGGTGCTGCCGTCGCCCCAGATATTGACCTTGTCTTCTTTCATGGCGGCCACCAGCATGGTGCCGGTGACAGCGCGGCCCAGCGGCGTGGTGTTGAAGTAAGTCACGCCGGCGGTCGAGATGTGGAAGGCGCCGCATTGCAGCGCGGCAATGCCTTCGGCTGCGAGTTGGCGGCGGCAGTCGATCAGGCGGGCTTTTTCAGCGCCGTACTGTATGGCCTTGCGCGGAATGTCTTCGTAATCGGGCTCGTCAGGCTGGCCGAGGTTGGCGGTGTAGGCGTAGGGAATCGCGCCTTTGAGTTTCATCCAGTGCAGCGCGGCGCTGGTGTCCAGACCGCCTGAAAAAGCGATGCCGACTTTCTGCCCGAGGGGAAGGTTTTGAAGAATGGTGCTCATGACAGTGCCAGGTTTGCGTGCGCGAAAGGGATCAACCGAAGTGGCAGATGTAGTGGTAGGGCTCGGTCACGCGGATGTCGAAGGACGAGTTGCCCGGCACGCTGAACTTCTCTCCGGCAGAGGACTTGACCCAGTCGTTGGAGCCTTTGAGCTTGTATTCGCAAAAGCCGGCCACGCATTCCATGATCTCGGGCGCGCCGGTGTTGAAGGTCAGCGTGGAGGGCAAAACCACACCCACTGATTTTTTGGTGCCGTCGGCAAAGGTGATGCCGTGGCTGACGCACTTGCCGTCAAAGTAAACGCTTGCTTGGGTGGTGACGCTGATGTTGTCGATTTTGTCGGTGGTCATGGGCTTGGGGCAGTGAGTAAGAAAAAGGGGGCTGATCAGCAGCCCCGGTAAACATTGAGATTTTAAGTTACCCGACTGCAGCGCCTGCCGGCATGAAAAAAGCCCTCCGCGGAGGGCTTGGGCGGGCTTGTGGGGAGTAGCGCGCAGTCAGGGTTGATGCTTTAGCGCCAATGGCTGTGGCCACGACGACTTAAATCCAGGTTCAGCGACAGGCTTGGCGGGTAGTAGTAGGGCGCCACCTGGTAGCGCGGGTAGGGCATCGGGTAAATCGTGACCGGGGCAGGCTGCACATAGACGGTGGGGCGGCTGACAATGACCTCTGCCGGCTCAGACTGGTATTGCCTGTAAGACTGCGGCGAGCGGCCTGCCGGCGGCATGATGCCGATGGGGCTGAGTTGCAGGCGCACAAAGGCGCCTGGGTCGTTGGCCATCTGGATGTTGTAGCGCTTGTCAGCGTATTCGTAGACCACGTCGTAGTGCATGGTGCGGTTTTCGTAGGTCGTCACTGTGCTGCACTGCTGCACGTTTTGCGTCTGGGTCTTGGAGCCCTCAACGTTGTTGCCCAGGATGGCACCGCCGAACAGGCCGATGGCGGTAGCAAGGTCCCGGCCTGAGCCTTGGCCCACGGCGTTGCCGATAGCTCCACCAGCGATGGCACCCATGACAGCGCCTGCGCCGCTGGGCGCTGTTGTTGTGGTGACCGGGGTGTTGGTGCACTGCTGGCGTGGCACGGCCACTTGTTGGATGACGGCGGTGCTGGAGATCACGCGGGCTTGGACTTCCTGCGCCCGGGCCGGGCTGGCTGCCAGGCTGGCAAGGGCCACTAGGGCCGACAGGGTCATGGGGCGGGTAATTAAGGTCATGTTTTTCCTTTTGAGGATGAAGCGCTGGTTAAAGAGTACAGACCATCTTTCTAATTTAACGCGCCAGTTGTTTTTTGGTGCACCGGACTGTGTAAACGATCAGTAAAACTATATCAAATCCGGGCGCTCCATGCCTCGGCGTCAAAGCCCACGGTGGTGTCATGGCCCCATTCCATCACCGGCCGTTTGATCACGCTGGGCTGCGCCCGCATCAGGGCTTGGGCGCTGGCAGCGTCTGTCACTCCCGATTGGACGTCGGCGTCGAGCTTGCGCCAGGTCGTGCCCTGACGGTTCAGCAGCTTTTGCCAACCCAGGGCATCTTCCCAGGCGGCAAGTCGCTCAGGCGGTACGCCGGCCTTTTTGAAGTCATGAAAGCTGTACGCCAAGCCTTGACCGGTCAGCCAGGCGCGGGCTTTTTTGACGGTGTCGCAGTTGGGAATGCCATACAAAATGATCATGTCCTTATTTTGGCATTGCTTGCAAAGGCGTGCGCGACAATGCGGGCCTGATGGAACATCTCAAGACACTCGACGACTGGCTGGCTTACTGCGAGCAAATTCACCCCGTGGGCATTGACATGGGGCTCACGCGTGTGCGCACCGTGGCCCGGCGACTGGGCCTGGCCTTCAAGTGCCCGGTCATCACCGTGGCCGGCACCAACGGCAAGGGCTCGACCTGCGCCATGCTGGAGGCTATTTTGCTGCAAGCCGGTTACCGTACCGGCCTTTACACCTCGCCGCATCTGGTGCATTTTCAAGAGCGCTGTCGCCTGCGCGGCGAGGTCGTCAGCCCGGCTTCTTTGCAGCCCTTTTTCCAGCAGGTGGAAAACGCCCGGCAGCAGGCCGACGCCGAAGACGGTGCTGGCCCCGTCTCCCTGAGTTATTTTGAGTTCACCACGCTGGTTTTTTTGAAGCAAATGGCCGATGCCGGACTGGACGTTGCTATTTTGGAAGTGGGGCTGGGTGGGCGCTTGGACGCCGTCAACCTGATTGACACTGACTGTGCCGTTATCACCAGCATTGACCTGGACCACATGGAGTATCTGGGCCCGGACCGCGAAAGCATAGGCCGCGAAAAAGCCGGCATCATGCGCGCCGGCCGGCCGGTGGTGGTCAGCGACCCGGTGCCGCCGCAAAGCGTGCTGCAGGCGGCGCAAGACCTGGGCGCTGATCTGTGGCGTTTTGGCCATGATTTCAATTTTTCCGGCGACAAGCTGCAATGGGCCTGGGCCGGCCGCGGGCGGCGCTACGCTGGCCTGGCTTACCCCGCCCTGCGCGGTGCCAACCAACTGGTGAATGCTGCCGGTGTGCTGGCCGCGCTGACGGCCTTGCGCGAGCAGCTGCCGGTCACCGCCCAGGCCGTGCGCAACGGTTTGTCCATGGTCGAGCTGCCCGGGCGTTTTCAGATCGTGCCGGGCCAGCCCACCTTGGTGTTGGATGTGGCGCACAACCCGCATTCAGTGGCAGCCCTGGCCGAGAACCTGGATGCCATGGGTTTTTACCCCTGCACACACGCTGTTTTCGGGGCGATGGCCGACAAGGACCTGGCCCCGATGTTGACGCGTTTGCAACCATTGGTTGATAAGTGGTATTTCACCGCCCTTCCTACAGCTCGCGCCGCTACCGCCGCCGATTTGGCGGCGCGCTGGCAGGCGCTCAAGCCGCGTGCCGGTGTGCGCGCTGAAACCTTTGACGCACCCGATCAAGCGCTGGCCGCCGCCGTTGCTGCGGCCGACCCCGCTGATAGAATTGTTGTTTTCGGATCCTTCTACACGGTGGGTGGTGTTTTAAAGAACGGCGTACCCCGTTTAACGGCGCAGCACCTGGCCTGAAAAAGACCTCAAGGCTGGTGGCCATTGCGCCAGCCCGAACAACACAACTCCAACGGACACAGGCACGACCATGTCGTTTTTCAACCTCCGCCGGGGCGGCTCCTCCTCACAGTCCCAGTCTGGCGCGCCCGCTGAAAACCTGGATACCGTGCGCAAGCGGGCCAAGCACAGGCTCATTGGCGCTGCCGTGCTGGTGCTGGTCGGCGTGGTAGGTTTTCCGCTTTTGTTCGACTCACAGCCGCGGCCGATTCCGGTGGATATCGCCATTGAGATCCCGGCCAGACAAAGTGTCAAACCCCTTGCGACCGCAACACCCGCGTCAGCAACACCCGCACCCAGCGCTGCCCCTGCCACACCGGCACCAGACCCTGCGCCTGTGGCGCCGCCTGCGGCAGTCGCCAGCGTCACGCCTGTGCCTGCCGCTCCGGCTGCTGCAGTGCCTGCGGCTCCCAGGGTAGCTGATGACAGCGCACGAGCCAAAGCACTTTTAGAAGACAAGCCTGTGGCTGCCGCCAATGAGTCTGCGGAGTTGCGTCTGGTGGTCCAGGTGGGCGCTTTTGCAGACGCTGCCAAGGCCCGCGAGGTCCGGCTCAAGCTTGAAAAAGCCGGCCTTAAAACCTACACCCAGGTGGCTGACAGCAAGGAAGGCAAGCGCACGCGCGTGCGCGTCGGGCCTTTTGCCAACAAGGCAGAGGCCGACCAAGCCGCCCTCAAGATCAAGGCGCTTGATCTGCCGGCCACCATTCTCAGCCTGTAGTTTTTAAAGGCCGGGCTTGTCAGACACAAACTCCCTGGCGTTCATGAACACCGTGTCGCCGACCGACTGGGTTTTGCTGATGGTGCTGGCCTTGTCGCTGCTGCTCGGTGCGTGGCGCGGTCTGGTGTTTGAGGTGCTGTCGGTGCTCGGTTGGGTGGCGGCTTTTTTTGCCGCGCAGTGGCTGGCCCCCTGGGTAGCCTCCCTGCTGCCTTTGTCCACTTTATCGGCGGCCATGCAGTTCGGGGCGGCCTTTGTGTTGACCTTTATTGCGTCAGTTTTTGCCGCCGGCTTGCTGGCCTCGCTCATGCGAAAACTGGTGAGCGCTGCCGGTTTGCGCCCGGCTGACCGCCTGCTGGGCGCCTTGTTTGGCGTGTTGCGCGGTATGGTGTTGCTCTTGGCTGTGACGGTGGCCGTGAACATGACACCCTTTAAGGGCAGTGACTGGTGGCAGGCGTCCCGGGGCGCTTTTGTTTTAACGTCGGCCCTGAACGCGTTAAAGCCGCTGCTGCCGGTGCAGTTCTCCCGCTTTGTGAGTTAATTTATGAATGGTTCATCATGTGCGGAATAGTTGGTGTTGTCAGTAACGCTCCAGTCAATCAGCTGATCTATGACGGCCTCCTGCTGCTGCAGCACCGCGGGCAGGACGCGGCGGGCATCGTCACGCAGCTGGGTCGTAAATTTTTCATGCACAAGGCCAAGGGCATGGTGCGCGACGTTTTCCGCACCCGCAACATGCGCGCACTGCCGGGCAATGTCGGTCTGGGGCAGGTGCGTTACCCGACGGCGGGTAACGCCTTCAGCGAAGACGAGGCGCAGCCCTTTTATGTCAACGCGCCCTTCGGCCTGGTGCTATCGCACAACGGCAACCTGACCAACGCGGCCGTGCTCAAGGCCGAGCTGTTCAACACCGACCATCGCCACATCAACACCGACAGCGACTCTGAAGTGCTGCTCAACGTGCTGGCGCACGAGCTTGAAAAAACCACGCGCGGCCTGCCGCTAAGTCCTATCGATGTGTTTGCCGCCGTGCGCGGCGTGCACAAGCGCGTCAAGGGCTCATATGCCGTGGTGGCCTTGATCGCCGGCCATGGCCTGCTGGCTTTTCGTGATCCGTATGGCATCCGCCCCTTGTGCCTAGGCCGCGGCCAGAACGAGCAGGGCGGCACCGTCATGGTGGCCAGCGAATCCGTGGCGCTTGAAGGCACCTCGCACCAGTTTGAGCGAGACATTGCCCCCGGCGAAGCGGTCTTTGTGGACATGCAAGGCCAGGTGCATGCCCAGCAATGCGCCGAGAACCCTCAGCTCAAGCCCTGCATTTTTGAGTTTGTGTACCTGGCCCGGCCCGACTCGGTGCTCGACGGCATTTCGGTTTACCAGGCGCGCCTGAATTTAGGCGAAACGCTGGCCAAGCGGGTGATCTCGACGGTGCCGCCCAACGAGATCGACGTCATCATTCCGATCCCCGAGTCCAGCCGCCCCAGCGCCACACAACTGGCGCATTTGCTGGGCATTCCTTACCGCGAAGGCTTTGTCAAAAACCGCTACGTGGGCCGTACCTTCATCATGCCGGGGCAGGGCGTGCGCAAGAAGTCCGTGCGCCAAAAGCTCAACGTGATCGCCAGCGAGTTCAATGGCCGCAACGTGTTGCTGGTGGATGATTCCATTGTGCGCGGCACCACCAGCCGTGAGATCGTGCAAATGGCGCGCGACGCCGGCGCGCGCAAGGTCTACCTGGCCAGCGCCGCGCCTCCGGTGCGTTATCCCAACGTGTATGGCATCGACATGCCGACCTCGGCCGAGCTGGTGGCGCACGACCGCAGCATCGAAGAAATCCGCGTCGCCATCGGTTGCGACGCGCTGATCTACCAGGACATCGAAGGCATGAAGCGCGCCATCGGCGCGCTCAACCCTCAGCTCGACGGCTTTGACGCCTCTTGCTTTGACGGCGTCTACATCACCGGCGACATCACGCCCGAAACGATTGCTCGCATGAACGCAGAGCGCGTGGACGGCAGCGAAGAAGGTGGTGTGGATGTGTCGCGCCTGGCCCTGCCCAACCCGCAAGAAGCTTGAAAAGGCTTGAAACCATGAGCATTAAAAAAGTACCTGCCAACCTGCACCGTGACACGCTGGCCGTGCGCACGGCCGAGGATAAAAGCCAGTTCGGCGAGAACTCCGAAGCCCTGTACCTGACCAGCAGCTTTGTGCAGCCCGACGCCGAAACAGCGCGCCGCCGATTTGCCGGTGAAGAAGACGGCTACATGTATTCGCGCTTCACCAACCCGACGGTGACCAGCATGGAACGGCGCCTGGCCGCGCTGGAAGGCACCGAAGCCTGCATCGGTACCTCCAGCGGCATGGCGGCCATCATGCTGATGTGCATGGGCCTCTTGAAGGCGGGCGACCATGTGATCTGCTCGCGGTCTGTGTTTGGCTCCACCATCAAGCTCTTGGGCAGCGAGTTCGGCAAATTCGGTGTCGAGACCAGCTTTGTCTCGCAGACCGATGCGGCCGATTGGCAAGCGGCCATGAAGCCCAACACCAAACTGCTGTTTGCCGAATCGCCCACCAACCCGCTGACCGAAGTCTGCGACATAAGCGCGCTGGCTGATATCGCGCATGCCGCCGGTGCCTGGCTGGCGGTGGACAACTGCTTTTGCTCGCCCGCGCTGTCGCAGCCGGTCAGCATGGGCGCTGACATCATCATTCACTCTGGCACCAAGTACCTGGACGGCCAGGGCCGCGTGATTGCCGGCGCCATCTGCGGCCCGCAAAAACTAATTGAAGAAAAGTTTGTGCCCGTGATGCGCAGCGCCGGCATGACGCTGTCGCCTTTCAATGCCTGGGTCGTGCTCAAGGGCATGGAAACGCTGTCCATCCGCATGCATGCGCAAAGCGACAGCGCGCTGGCGCTGGCCACCTGGCTGCAAGCGCAGCCGCAAGTAGCACGCGTCTATTACCCCGGTCTGAAGTCGCACCCCCAGCACGCGCTGGCCATGCAGCAGCAGTCGGGTAAGGGCGGCGCGGTGCTGTCCTTTGACGTCAAAGCTGAGGGTGCTGAAGCGGCACGCAAAAACGCTTTTCATGTGATCGACAGCACACAGGTCTGCAGCATCACCGCCAACCTGGGCGATACCAAGACCACCATCACCCACCCTGCCACCACCTCGCACGGTCGCCTGAGCGAAGCACAGCGCCAGGCCGCGGGTATCTCGCAAGCCTTGATCCGCGTGGCCGTGGGCCTTGAGCACATTGACGACCTCAAGGCTGATCTGGCGCGCGGTCTGAAAACACTCTGACATGACCACCCGCACCCGCTTTGCCCCGTCGCCCACCGGCTTCATTCATCTGGGCAACATCCGCTCGGCGCTGTACCCCTGGGCCTTTGCCCGAGCAACCGGCGGCACGTTTATTTTGCGCATTGAGGACACCGACCTTGATCGCTCCAACCAGGCCTCGGTGGACGTCATCATCGAGGGCATGCGTTGGCTGGGACTGGACTATGACGAAGGTCCCTTCTACCAAATGCAGCGCATGGACCGTTACAAGGCCGTGCTGGCCGAGCTGGTGGCCGCCGGCCATGTCTACCCTTGCTACATGAGCATAGAGGAACTCGACGCACTGCGCGAGCGCCAGACCGAAGCCAAACAAAAGCCGCGCTACGACGGCACCTGGCGCCCCGAGCCGGGCAAGACCCTGCCGCCTGTGCCTGCCGGCGTGCTGCCCGTGCTGCGCTTTAAAAACCCGCAAGGCGGCGCGGTGGTCTGGGACGACAAGGTCAAGGGCCGCATTGAGATCAGCAACGACGAGCTCGACGACCTGGTGATCGCGAGGCCCGACGGCACGCCCACCTACAACTTCTGCGTGGTGGTGGACGATGTGGACATGGCGATCACCCACGTCATTCGTGGCGACGACCATGTCAACAACACACCGCGCCAGATCAACATCTTTCGCGTCTTGGGCAAAGACATTCCGGTCTACGCGCACCTGCCCACCGTGCTCAATGAGCAGGGCGACAAAATGAGCAAGCGCAGCGGCGCCAAAGCCGTCACGCAATACGCCGCCGAAGGCTATCTGCCCGACGCCATGGTCAACTACCTGGCCCGCCTGGGCTGGAGCCATGGCGACGACGAAATCTTCAGCCGCACGCAGTTTGTGCAGTGGTTCAACCTGGACCACCTGGGCAAGAGCGCCGCGCAATTTGACGAAGCCAAGCTGCGCTGGGTCAATGCACAACACCTCAAGGCGCTGCCCGACGAGCAACTCGTCAACTTGGTGGTGCCCTTTGTGGAGCAGCAAGGCGTCAGCCTGGACGCTGCCCGTATGCTCAAAGCCTGCGCCTTGTTCAAAGACCGTTGCAGCACGCTGGTCGAGCTGGCCGGCTGGATCGCTCTGATTGAAAAAGGTGCAGTCGCCAGCCCCGAAGACATGGCCACCCACGTCACCGCCGCCGTTCAACCGGCGCTGGCCACCCTGGCTCAAGCCTTGTGCGATTGCGAGTGGAGCAAACCCGCCCTTGCCGCTGTCATCAAGCAAGTGCTGACAGACACCGGCCTGAAGATGCCGCAACTCGCCATGCCTGTGCGCGTGCTCTTGTTGGGCACGCCGCAAACCCCGTCGCTGGACGCCGTGATCGAGCTAATGCCCCGTCAAGTGGTCTTAGACCGGCTGAAAGGCGGAGCAGGGCTTACGTAGCGCATCGAAATCGGGCTATAATTCGAAGCTCGACTGGTTTAGGGTAGCCTGAACCGCAGGGGGGTATAGCTCAGCTGGGAGAGCGCTTGCATGGCATGCAAGAGGTCAGCGGTTCGATCCCGCTTACCTCCACCAACAGTCGAAAAGTTAGTTGAGTTTCGGCAGGCTCTGAAAAGCCTGCACCGGAAGTCCAAGGTTTGACCCCATCGTCTAGAGGCCTAGGACATCACCCTTTCACGGTGAGTACCGGGGTTCGAATCCCCGTGGGGTCGCCAGAATCACTGCAAAGTGATGAAAGCGAAAAGCAGACAACGGCAACGTTGTCGCTACCAGGAGTGGTAGTTCAGTTGGTTAGAATACCGGCCTGTCACGCCGGGGGTCGCGGGTTCGAGTCCCGTCCACTCCGCCATTTAACAAAGTGTAGAGCCCCTCTCGAGGGGCTTTTTCATTGGAGAGTTCGGTCGCATACCGTCTCAACTTGCCTCATCTGATATCATCGAATCTCATAATTTTTGATGAGTACTTAGATGGGTATGATGCAATGCCAAGAGTCGCCAAGGAACTGAGCGCCATTGAGGTCAAGAGGCTGACACAGCAGGGGATGCACGCTGTCGGAGGTGTGGCAGGCCTCTACTTGCAGGTGAAATCACCCAACGCACGCAGCTGGATTCTGCGCACAAGGGTCGCTGACTGGTATTCCCCCAAACCTCTAGACAGTTTTTATAGCGCAGTTTGACGCTGCCGCTCGAACTCATGGGGGCTGAGTTGATCGAGATGCTTGTGGCGTCGAACACGATTGTAGAAACCCTCGATGTAAT
>JBIKPY010000022.1:0-34312 GCA_044357185.1 Polaromonas sp. | reverse complement strand
CATTCCTGAAGACGACCCGCGTAACCCGGCCGTGATTGCCGACAATGTCGGCGACAACGTTGGTGACTGCGCCGGCATGGCCGCTGACTTGTTTGAAACCTACGCGGTCACGCTGATCGCCACCATGGTGCTGGGCGCCCTGCTGGTGTCCTCAGCCCCGACCAGCGCCGTGGTCTACCCGCTGGCACTCGGTGCGGTGTCCATCATCGCGTCCATCATCGGCTGCTTCTTCGTCAAAGCTTCGCCCGGTATGAAGAACGTCATGCCGGCGCTCTACAAAGGCCTGGCGATTGCCGGCGGTTTGTCACTGGTGGCGTTTTACTTTGTCACCACCTGGCTGATGCCCGACAACGCGATAGCCGCCAGCGGCAGCCAGATGAAGCTCTTCGGCGCCTGCGCCGTCGGCCTGGTCTTGACAGCAGCGCTGGTCTGGGTGACCGAGTACTACACCGGCACGCAGTACGCACCGGTCAAGCATATTGCGCAAGCGTCTACCACTGGCCACGGCACCAACATCATTGCCGGCCTGGGCGTGTCGATGCGTTCGACCGCCTGGCCCGTGATTTTTGTCTGTATTGCTATTTTGGTGTCGTACAAACTGGCAGGCTTGTTCGGCATTGCGATTGCCGCTACGTCGATGCTGAGCATGGCCGGCATTGTGGTGGCGCTAGATGCCTACGGCCCTATCACCGACAACGCCGGCGGCATTGCCGAAATGGCTGAGCTACCGCCCGAGGTACGCGCCGTGACCGACCCACTTGACGCTGTGGGCAACACCACCAAGGCCGTGACCAAAGGCTACGCGATTGGCTCTGCCGGCTTGGCTGCGCTGGTGCTGTTTGCAGACTACACCCACAAGCTGGAAGCCTACGGCAAAGCCATCAGCTTTGACCTGAGCGACCCGATGGTTATCGTCGGCTTGTTTATAGGCGGTTTGATTCCCTACCTGTTCGGCGCCATGGCCATGGAAGCCGTGGGCCGCGCTGCGGGCTCAGTCGTGGTGGAAGTGCGCCGCCAGTTTGCTGACGGTGAGATCATGGCCGGCAAACGCAAGCCTGACTACAGCGCTGCGGTAGACATGCTGACCACCTCCGCCATCAAGGAAATGATCATTCCGTCGCTGCTGCCCGTGGTGGTGCCGATTCTGGTTGGTCTGCTGCTTGGCCCCAAAGCGCTGGGCGGCCTGCTGATGGGCACCATCGTCACAGGCCTCTTTGTCGCCATTTCCATGTGCACCGGCGGCGGTGCCTGGGACAACGCCAAAAAGTACATTGAAGACGGTAACCACGGCGGCAAAGGCTCGGAAGCACACAAAGCCGCTGTCACAGGCGACACCGTGGGCGACCCCTACAAAGACACCGCCGGCCCGGCTGTGAACCCGCTGATCAAGATCATCAACATCGTGGCCCTGCTCATCGTTCCATTGATGATGAAGTTCCACGGCGGTTAATCGCCCCTAACCGGCCTGGCGCCGGTTTCTTAAAAAGCCCGCTTACTAGCGGGCTTTTTTTATGCCAGCTGAAAATTTCCGGCATCGATGCTGTGCGGGCAAGGTCAAGCATGGTTGGGGCGGACATGCCAAAATGATTTGCAAACAATGTCTAACAAAAAGCCTCCGATGAATTCAAACCCACCCCCTGCCATGAGGCTCAAAGGATTCTGGAACCAGGCTCATTTTTTGGGGTGCATTGAATTACGCATTTTCAAGCGCAACACCCAGCTCTTATGGGCTGCCGGCATCGTGCTGTTTATTCCCGCCATCTACCTGCTGATTTACCTCTCCAGTGTGTGGGATCCGACAGGCCGTGCAACAAATTTGCCTGTGGGGCTGGTTAACCAGGACCAAGGTTTTACCTACCAGGATAAATCCGTCAATGTCGGCAACGAGATCATTCGCCGCCTGGAAGATAAAAAACAGTTTGGTTACCGCAAATTAGACAACGCGCAGGAGGCACGGCAAATGGTGCGCAGCGGGCAACTCGCCTTCACGCTCATCATTCCTTTCAACTTCAGCGAAAACGCCATCCCGGCGCAGGAAGAAGGCAGCGGGCAACCCGTGGTCTATACCTCGGCCGGTAACAACTATGAAAGCTCCTTGCTGGCAGCTCAATTTGCGCGTGTTTTGGGGGAAGACGTCAACAGGACCTTGAGCGAGCAACGCTGGGCTTTGGTGCTCAGTTCCAGTGTCGGCTCTCAGCAAGGGGTCGAGCGCTTGCGCGAAGGGGTCGCCAAACTCAGTCAAGGGGCCAAAGAATTAGCGAGCGGCACAACCAAAACCGAAGCCGCCAGTGCCAGCATGAAACAAGGCTTTGTTCGGCTGCAAAGCAGCATCGACAAAATGACCGAGGGCACCCAAACATTGGGCAACGGTATCCGCGCCACAGCAGGCGGTCTACCCCCTGCCGAAAACGTACGCGGTCTGCGTCTCGGAGCCGAATCTCTGGCTGCGGGCCACCAGGATCTCAGCAAAGGTCTCAATGAGTTGCTCACCGGCCACCAAAAGCTGCTGCAAAGCGTCGAAGCTTTGAAGGTCGACCTGGACAACCGCCTGTTCGTACCTGCCCCGCTGCTCGAAGGGGTTGCCCAATTAAGCGACAGCATGGTTCAAATCGATCAAGGCTTGCGTCAAGCGGCAGACGGGCAGCAAAAACTCAGTACAGGAATGTCTTCGCTGAACAACAACCTCAGGACACTGACATTTGGCATTAGAGATTTACGCAGGGGAATGAATTCCATGACAGGTGCTCTTCCTGAAGAGCAGCAAATCAATCAACTGAGCACCGGCACGGCCGAATTAGCCCAAAATTTTCAACAACTCCACGAAGGCATTCAACGAGTGACCGAAGGAGCCAAATACCTGACGGTCGGATTGGATCTGATGTTCACAGAACTTCCAGGGACTGCGCCCGCCATAGGGGGCAGTGCAGCGGGTTTGGCGCATTCTGTTTCGCCGCAACTGGAAGTAGAGGACGCAGTTGCTAACTACGGCAGCGGATTTGCCCCCAATATCATTCCTTTGGCCCTTTGGCTGGGCGCAGGGGTGGCAGCATTTTTGATCCATGTTCGCCTGCAGCCTAGACTGGCAAAGCGGTTTTCGCGCATGGCACTTGTATCAGGCAAGGTTTTTGTCCCCTCAGTGCTGGTGTTGATTCAGGCGGCATTGATTTTTTCGATTGTCCGCTTCGTGCTGAATATTGCAGTCCAAAACCCTGCCGCCTTGGCATTGACCTTGGCCTGTAGCGCCCTGACCTTCATGCTTATTGTGTTTGCGTTGACACGCGCACTGGGTGATGCAGGCAAAGCGCTTGCCATGCTATTTTTAGCCCTGCAGATTTCGGCATCCGGTGGCTTTATCCCGGTTGAACTGACGGGAAGTGTTTACTCAGAAATCAGCCCTTGGTTACCAATGACCTGGGTTGTCAAAAGCATCAAAGCCAGCATGTTTGGCGCCTATGAAAGCAATTGGCAAAGCCCCTTGATGATCGTCGCGGCCTGGGGAATCTGCGCTTTTGCTTTTGCAACACTTGTCGGACGCTGGCGCTTTGTCGCATCCAGAAATATGCGTCCAACAATGGAGCTGTAGTCGCCGTATCCGGCGTCCATCTTCGCTACAGCATCTCTTAGCTTGCAACTCTACTTTCACCGCCACCTGAACCTCGCCCCATGAAAATCGTCAACATCCTCGAATCCACGCTCCCGATCAAGTCGGACATTCGCAACGCCTACATCGACTTCTCGAAGATGACCCTCAGCCTGGTGGCGGTAGTAACGGACGTGATGCGGGACGGCCAGCCTGTGGTGGGCTACGGCTTCAACTCCAACGGCCGCTACGGCCAGGGCGGGCTGATACGCGAACGGTTTCTACCGCGCCTGCTCGATGCGCCGCCAGAATCCTTGTTGAGCGACAGCGCAGACAACCTGGATCCCCACAAGATCTGGGCCCGCATGATGACCAACGAAAAACCGGGCGGTCACGGTGAGCGCTCGGTAGCCGTCGGCACCATCGACATGGCTGTGTGGGACGCCGTGGCCAAGATCGAAGGCAAACCCCTCTTTCAATTGCTGGCCGAACGCTACGGCAACGGCACGCCCAACCCTCGCGTGTTTGTTTACGCGGCCGGTGGTTATTACTACCCGGGCAAAGGCATTGAGCAGTTACAACGCGAGATGACGAGTTACATCGAACGCGGCTACTCGGTGGTCAAAATGAAGATCGGCGGCGCTTCGCTGTCCGATGACTGCGAACGCATCGAATCGGTGCTCAAGATACTCGGCCCCGGCCAGCACCTGGCGGTGGACGCCAATGGCCGCTTTGACCTGCCCACAGCCATTGCCTACGGCCGCGCGCTGTCGCAATACCCCTTGTTCTGGTACGAAGAAGCAGGCGACCCGCTTGACTACGAGCTGCAAGCCAAACTCGGCGAGGTCTACCAGGGCTCTATGGCCACAGGAGAAAACCTGTTCTCCATGCAGGACGCCCGCAACCTGATCCGCCACGGCGGCATGCGTCCCGACCGCGACTGGCTGCAGTTTGACTGCGCCCTGAGCTACGGCCTGGTGGAGTATTTGCGCACGCTGGACATGCTCAAGGAGAGCGGCTGGTCACCCGCGCGCTGTATTCCGCATGGCGGCCACCAGATGTCTCTGGCGATTGCCGCCGGCCTGGGTCTGGGCGGTAACGAAAGCTACCCGGACCTGTTCCAACCCTTCGGGGGTTTTCCCGATGGTGTCAAAGTGCAAAATGGCTACGTCGACTTGCCGCCCTTGCCAGGGATTGGTTTTGAGGGCAAGTCAGACCTGATCAGCGTGATGCGTCAGCTTGCCAGCTGATTGGGCATCGTGTCTGACATGGGTTTATTTAATACAAGGAGACACACCATGATTCGCAGAACCCTCATCAGCCTCTCAGTGGTTGCCAGCCTTGGTGCTGCACTGCCGCTGTCTGTGCTGGCCCAGTCCGACTACCCGACCAAGCCGGTCAAGTTCATCGTGCCGTTTCCGCCTGGTGGTACCAGCGACATCATGGGGCGCATGGCCGCCGAAGAACTCGGCAAGATCCTCAAACAGCCCTTTGTGGTCGAAAACATCGGTGGCGCCGGCGGCGTGATCGGTACCGAGCGCGCTCTCAAGGCAACACCTGACGGTTACACGATCGTGATGACCGGCGTAGGACAGAACGCCGTGGCCCATGGGTTGGATCCCAAGCCCAAGTACAACTCCAACACGGACTTTGTTCACATTTCGCAAATTCACTCCGGCCCGAATGTGCTGGTGGTGCATCCGGAAACACCCTTCAAAACACTGAAGGACCTGGTCGAGTTCGCCAAGAAAAACCCCGGCAAATTGGACTACGGTTACACCCCCGCAGCCTCAGGTCACATGGCGATGGAGCAGTTCAAGCAGACCGCCGGCATTTTCATGCTGGGTATTCCTTACCGGGGCGGCGGCCCGATGATGACGGACATGCTGGGCGGCACCATCAAGCTGATGTTCATCAACCAGGACGTTGCCTTGCAGCACGTCAAGACCGGAAAATTAAGGGCCCTGGCTGTCAGCAGCGCTCAGCGAAACCCGCTGTACCCCGATGTGCCCACCGTGGCCGAGTCGGGCTACAAAGGTTTTGAAGCGCTGTCCTGGTCCGGCCTTTCAGTGCCCAAAGGCACACCCCAGGCGGTGGTTGACAAGCTCGAAGCTGCAATGTCTCAAGCCATGCTCTCGCCCGCTATCAAACAGCGCATGGAGTCCAACGGTTTTGTGGTGCCCACCCAAGGCTCCAAGCACTACACAGAATTCGTCAAGAGCGAAGAAATACTCTGGACCAAAGTCATCAAAACGGCCGGCATCAAATCGCAATAAGCCGCCACTAGCTTGCCCCCTGTTTCAAGGCATGGGGCAAGCCTCCGTACTTTTGCTCAGTACCTTTGTCTGAAGGACTACAGCGTCTTAGCAGGCCTGGCCTTGGCGATGCAGCAGCCAGGCCGGCGCATCTTGCAGGGCCACCGGGCGCAAAAAGCGGTCCATGGCAGCATCCCCGACCGAGGTGGTCATAGGCTGTGTAGATGACGGCCAGGGGCCACCATGTTGCTGAGCGGCCGTCACAGCCACGCCGGTTGGCACACCGGCAAACAAGACCCGGCCTGCGATCTGGGTGGCATGACGAACCAATTGACGCGCTTCGGCGCTTTCTGTTTCTACACCCCACAGCGTGACTGTGAGGCTGCCGCCCACAGCGCGTAAAACATCCAGCGCTTCAGCCACATGAGCAGCGCGCACGATCAGACTGGCCGGGCCGAAAACTTCATCGTGCAAGGCCGTCTTGGCAATGAACTCCCGTGCGGAGACTTCAGCCAGAAAGGGGCGCGGAGCTTCAGCGCTGCCGTCTTCATGCAGCAATGTCGTGACGCCGGCCTTGATCATGTGCGCCACGCCCGCATCAAAAGCGCTGCGCATGGCGGGGGTCAACATGGCGTGCGGCTTTTGTGCAGCCAGGGCGCTTTGTAATTGCGCCACAAACGCGTCGCTGGCCGCGTCTTTGAGCAGCACGATCACACCGGGACTGGTGCAGAACTGACCGCAGCCAAGGGAAATAGAACCGGCCAGCGTCGCCGCCAATTCAGCGCCTCGTGCAGCCAGGATGCCGGGCAGCGCCACCACGGGGTTGACAGAGCCGAGCTCGCCGTAAAAAGGGATGGGCCGCGGCCGTGCATTGGCCACAGCTTGCAATGCAGCGCCGCCACGGGTCGAGCCGGTGAAAGCGCCTGCAGCGATGGCCGGGTGCTGCACCAGGCGCACGCCGACGTCTGAGCCGCCGCCCTGGATCATGCCTATCAGGCCCGCCGGCAAACCTTGCGCTTTGAGCACTTGCTGGATCAGACCAAAAACGCGGTTGGACAAATGCAGGTGCCCCGAATGCGCCTTGATGACGACCGGGCAACCGGCCGCCAGCGCCGAGGCTGTGTCGCCGCCGAGCACGGAAAAAGCGAAGGGAAAATTACTGGCCGAGAACATGGCCACCGGACCCAGGGGCACACGCACACGCACCATGGCCGGGTGGCCGACTGGCGGGCCGCCAGCCACAGCCGGGTCGTCAGTGAACTTGAAGGCCTCGCCACGTTCGGCCATGTCCGCAAAACGGCGCAGCTGAAATGCCGTGCGGTCCAACTCACCATTGAGGCGCACGGGCCCGAGGGCTGTTTCTTCGTCGGCCAGCGGAACCAGGGCTTCGCGGTCAGCTTCAAGGGCACTCGCCAGCGCGCGCAGCAAGGCTGCACGCACGCTGCCGGCGCTGGCGGACCAGTCGCCAAAGGTGGCAGCGGCCGCTTCAGCGGCGGCGTCGACCTGGGCTTCGGTGGAGGCTGGAAGCGGAGCGCCAAATGCTTCGCCGGTACGGGCTTTGATGGATTGAAGGGTTTTCATGTACTTACAGAGGAGTTGGGTTGAAAAGTTGGCCAGGCGCAGCGCGCCAAGGCCTAAAGTTGCTACCCGACATGTTAATACTTTGCAAATACATGGCTTGATTGGCAGCCAGAAGCTGGCCAGCACCCCCGGCTTGGGGTGTGCGAAGAGCGCAAAATAGACCCATGCAACTGAATTACATCGCCAACACAGCGCAAGCCTCCTGCAGCGGCTTGCTGATTCCCATGCTTGACCCGTCCGACGGGCAGGTTTTTGAGCAGATTCAGCGCAGCAATGCCTCAGACATCGACGACGCTGTTCGCGCTGCGCAAGACTGCCTGCAGCGCAATTGGCGCCAGCTGAGTGCCGCCGAGCGTGGTCGCCTGCTGATGCAGCTGTCGCGCAAAATCACCAAGCACGCCGAAGAACTGGCCGCCATCGAGCAACGCGACTGCGGCAAACCGACCCAGCAGGCTCGCGCCGATGCCCATGCGCTGGCGCGCTACTTTGAGTTTTACGCTGGGGCCTGTGACAAATTGCACGGCCAGACCATTCCCTACCAAAACGGCTTCAGCGTGCTGACCTGGCACGAGCCGCACGGTGTGACTGGCCACATCATTCCGTGGAATTACCCGATGCAAATTTTCGGGCGTAGTGTGGGCGGCGCCCTGGCGGCCGGCAATGTCTGCGTGGTCAAGCCGGCCGAAGACGCCTGCCTGTCGCTGCTGCGTGTGGCCGAGCTGGCCGCCGAAGCCGGTTTTCCGCCGGGCGCCATCAACATCGTCACAGGTTACGGCCATGAGGTTGGCGATGCGCTGGCGCGGCATCCCGGCATAGACCACATCAGCTTCACCGGCAGCCCCGGCGTGGGCACTTTGATCCAGCAGGTCGCGGCCGAGCGGCATTGCCCGGTGACGCTGGAGCTGGGTGGCAAAAGCCCGCAGATCGTCTTTGCGGACGCGGACCTGGACGCGGCGCTGCCGACCTTTGTCAACGCCATCGTGCAAAACGCCGGCCAAACCTGCTCGGCCGGCTCACGCCTGCTGGTGGAGGAAAGTATTTACGAACCGCTGCTAGCGCGCCTGGGCGCGGCCTTTGCGCGCCTGCGGGTGGGCCCGGCCAACATGGACCTGGACTTGGGGCCGCTGATCCGCCAGAGCCAGCAGCAACGCGTCTGGGATTTTTTAAGCGATGCGCAGCTGGCCGGCATACCCATGGTGGCGCAAGGCCGGGTGGTGAACGAAGCACCCGAAGCCGGTTTTTACCAGGCGCCCACGCTGCTGCGCGATGTGCCGGTGAGGCACCGGCTGGCACAAGAAGAGATTTTTGGCCCGGTGCTGTGCGCCATGCGCTTCAGGGGCGAAGACGAGGCGGTAGAGATGGCCAATGCCACGCCCTTCGGCCTGGTGGCCGGCGTCTGGACACGCGACGGCGCGCGCCAGTTCCGCATGGCCAAGCGTGTGCGCAGCGGGCAGGTCTTCATCAACAACTACGGTGCCGGCGGCGGCGTTGAGCTGCCTTTTGGCGGTGTCAAATCATCCGGCTACGGGCGCGAAAAAGGATTTGAAGCCTTGCACGGATTCACCACGCTCAAAACGGTGGCCTTTAAGCACGACTGAAGACTGTCGGCTGCACTGAACGCTTTTTTTATTCTCATTTCAAACCCAGGACACACCCATGCGGCTGCTCAACAAATCCATCATCGTCACAGGCGCCGGCAGCGGCATTGGCGAAGGCATCGCGCTGCGCCTGGCGCAGGAAGGCGCCAGGGTGGTGGTCAACGACATTGACGCCGGACAGGGCCAGCGGGTGGTAAGCAGCATCGTTCGCGCCGGCGGGCAGGCTTCTTTTTTTGCGGCCGATGTGACACAAAGCGCTCAGGTCAAAGCGCTGGTCGCGCACGCCGTGGCGCAGTATGGCCGGCTTGATGTGATGGTCAACAACGCCGGCTGGACGCACCGCAACCAACCCGCGCTCGAGGTCAGCGAAGCCGACTTTGACCGCTGCTATGCCGTCAATGTCAAAAGCATTTACCTGTCTACCCTGCATGCCGTTCCGGTGTTTCGCGCGCAGGGCGGAGGCAGCTTGATCAACATCGCATCGACTGCCGGCGTGCGCCCGCGCCCGGGTCTGACCTGGTACAACGGCTCCAAGGGCGCGGTCATCATCACCAGCAAGTCACTCGCCGCCGAGTTGGGGCCGGACCAGATTCGCGTCAACTGCATCAACCCGGTGTTCAACCCTGAGACGGGCCTGTCTGCCGATTTTGCCGGCGGCAGCATGGAAGGCGCTGAGGGCGAGGCCCGCCGCGCGCGTTTTCTGTCCAGCATTCCACTGGGACGCTTTTCGACGGCTCTGGACGTGGCCAATGCTGCGCTGTACCTGGCCAGTGACGAGGCGGCTTTCATCAGCGGTGTCTGTATTGAAGTCGACGGTGCGCGCTGCGCTTAAGGCCTGGGGTAGCAATGCGATGAGGTAAATTCAGTCCATTGAGACATGCATGACAGACAAAATCATTCCCCTCGCTGACATCCGCTACGCCAGCCGTGTGCCCTTGGTTCCGGCTGAACTGCTCACGCCCACGGGCCTGCTGGCCGACACCCTGGCCAGGCCGCTGCGTGACCTGCGCATCAGCGTGACCGACCGCTGCAACTTCCGCTGCAGCTACTGCATGCCGCGCGAGGTCTTTGACAAGGACTACGCGTTTTTGCCGCAAAGCTCGCTGCTGAGCTTTGAAGAAATTTCCCGCCTGGCCAAGGTGTTTGTCGCCCACGGCGTCGAAAAAATCCGCCTGACCGGTGGCGAGCCGCTGCTGCGCAAGCATCTGGAAGTGCTGATCGGGATGTTGGCAAAAATCCAGACGCCGGGCGGTCAGCCCCTGGACATCACGCTCACCACCAACGCATCGCTGCTGGCTAAAAAAGCCCAAAGCCTGAAAGACGCCGGCCTGCAACGCATCACTGTCAGCCTGGACGGGCTCGATGACGCAGTGTTCAGGCGCATGAATGACGTGGACTTTCCGGTGGCCGATGTGCTCAAAGGCATTGAAGAAGCGCAGCGCGCGGGCCTGACGCCGATCAAGGTCAACATGGTCGTCAAGCGCGGCACCAACGACGCCGAAATCCTGCCCATGGCCCGCCACTTCCGCAACTCGGGCGTGGTTCTGCGTTTCATCGAGTACATGGACGTGGGCGCTACCAACGGCTGGCGCATGGACGAGGTACTGCCGTCGGCGCAGGTCATCGAGCGCCTGCAGGCCGAATTCCCGCTGTCAGCCATCGACCCGAATTACCCCGGCGAGACCGCCGAACGCTGGCGCTATGCCGACGGCGCCGGAGAAGTCGGCGTGATCAGCAGCGTGACGCACGCGTTTTGCGGTGACTGCAACCGCGCCCGTTTGTCCACCGAGGGCAAGCTGTTTTTATGCCTTTTTGCCAGCCAGGGACACGACCTGCGCGCCCTGCTGCGCGACGATTTTTCGGATGCCCAAATCGCCGGTGCTGTCGCGCACATCTGGCAAAACCGGGGCGATCGCTATTCTGAGTTACGCGCCGCCCTGCCCGCCGACACGATGCCAGGCGAAGGCCTGAAACGCGTTGAGATGAGTTACATCGGTGGCTGAACGTGAACGCGTGTTCAAGCGCAGTCATGGGATGGATTCCCGCCTTCGCGGGAATGACGACAAAAACGCCATCTCTGCCTACCCACCGTCATCCCTGCCCACCCAACGTCATCCCTGCGCAGGCAGGGATCCATCCCCGACTTTTGACTGCGCCTCATGATCGACATCTCTGACATCACCGGCGTCATCCTTGCCGGCGGCCGCGGTTCCCGCATGGGCGGGGCTGACAAGGGCCTGCAAAACTTCAACAGCGTGCCACTGGCGCTGCACACCCAGTTGCGCCTGAGCGCGCAGGTGGGCGAGTTGCTGATCAATGCCAACCGCAACCTGGCCGCTTACGAATCCTTTGGCGTGCCGGTCTGGCCGGATGCCGCCAGCCTGGGCGACTTTGCCGGGCCGCTGGCCGGTTTTCTGACCGGCTTGGAGCGCGCCGAAACCGCGTTCGTGGTCACCGTGCCCTGCGACACGCCCTTGTTCCCACTCGACCTCGTGGCCCGGCTGGCCTCAGCGCTGGAAACTGAAGAAGCCGAGATCGCCATGGCAGCGGCGCGCGAGGAGGACGGACAGTTGCGCCCGCAGCCGGTGTTTTGCCTGATGCGTTCAGTCATGTTGGAGAGCTTGGTCCGTTTCACTCAAGGTGGTGGCCGTAAAATCGACGCTTGGACAGCCCTGCACAAGACTGCGCTGGTGCCCTTTGACCTGCCAGGCGATGACCCGAAGGCATTTTTCAACGCCAACACGCTGGCCGAGCTGCATCAGCTGGAAAAGCGCTAAGGTCTAAGCGCCAACTGCACAGCCAAGCCATGAAAACCATTGCCCAGATCGCCGCCGAACTGCAAGGCTATGACCCGCAAGCCCTGCCGGCTGAAGGCGTGCTCGATTTTTTGGCGCGCCTGGTCACACCGGTGCACGAATCACAGTCGCTGGGCTTGTTTGAGGCTCTGGGCCGGGTGCTGGCCCATGATGTGATTTCGCCGCTGAATGTGCCGCCGCATGACAACTCGGCCATGGACGGCTATGCCTTTGACGGCCGCCAACTACAAGCCGGCAAAGCACTGCAGCTGCGGGTGGTGGGCACTGCATTTGCAGGCAAAGCCTGGGCAGGCAAGGCCGGCATCGGCGAGTGCGTCAAGATCATGACCGGGGCCATCATGCCGGCTGGCTTTGACACCGTGGTTCCGCAAGAAATGGTCAGCTTTGCTGATGGCAATATCGAGCACATTGTTATTGCTACGGGTCTTCTGGCAGCCGGCGACAACAGGCGCTTGCGCGGTGAAGATGTGGCCCTGGGCCACCCCGCCCTGAGGCGCGGCCAAATGATCACGCCGGCCCGGCTGGGTCTGGCGGCATCCCTGGGCTTGGCCACGCTACCATGCTTTAGAGCGCTGCGCGTGGCCTACTTTTCAACCGGTGACGAAATACTCTCGCTCGGCCAAGCGCCCCGTGAGGGTGCCATCTACGACAGCAACCGTTACACCGTCTTTGGTTTACTTAGGCGCTTAGGCTGCGAAGTGATTGACATGGGCGTCGTCAAAGACAAGCCGGACGAGCTCGAGGCGGCATTTCGCAGGGCGGCGGCCCAGGCCGACGCCATCATCACCAGTGGCGGCGTGAGCGTTGGCGAGGCTGACTACACCAAAGCCATGATGAAAAAACTGGGAGATGTGGCTTTCTGGCGCATTGCGATGCGGCCGGGCCGGCCCATGGCGGTGGGTCGTATCGCGGCCAGTCCGGGTGCAGAGCTTGGCGCGGTGCTCTTTGGCCTGCCCGGCAATCCGGTGGCGGTGATGGTCACATTTTTGGCTTTTGTGCGGCCAGCGCTGCTGCAAATGATGGGCTGCACCGACAAGACCGCCCCGCTTCTGAAGGCCCACAGCCAGGAAGCGCTGCGCAAAAAAGCCGGCAGAACCGAGTACCAACGCGGCTGGGTCTCAAGTGCTGCCGACGGATCCCTGCAGGTCAGGACGACCGGCAACCAGGGCTCCGGCGTGCTTAGCTCGATGACCGAGGCCAATGGCCTGATCGTTCTGCACCACGGGCAAGGCCATGTGGCTGCGGGCGATCTGGTTGACGTGATGATGTTTGACGGCGCCATTTAAGCGCCGTCAGCTCACACACAGCCCGTCTTTACTTGGCGACGATCTCCGGCGCGATGCCGTGACCATGCTCGCCGGCAACCGGGCTCTCATGCGCCTCGCGCTTGCTGGCACCAGGTACTTTCTTGCGGGCAAACAAGGCGTACATGGTGGGCACCACAAACACGGTCAGCACAGTGCCCAGCGACATGCCGCCCACAATCACCCAGCCGATTTGCATGCGCGACTCGGCCCCGGCACCTGTGGCCAGCGCCAGCGGCAAGGCCCCCAGCACCATGGCACCGGTGGTCATCATGATGGGGCGAAGGCGCTGAGAAGCCGCTTTGACGACAGCATCAATCATGGTCATGCCCTGCCCGCGCAGCTGATTGGCGAACTCAACAATCAAGATGCCGTGTTTGGTGATCAGTCCGACCAGGGTGATCAGGCCGATCTGCGAATACACATTGAGCGAGCCGCCACTCCACTTGAGCGCAATCAAGGCACCGATCATGGACAGCGGCACCGACAACATGATTACCAGCGGGTCAATGAAGCTCTCAAACTGGGCTGCGAGCACCAGGAAAATAAACACCAGCGCCAGACCAAAAACAATGATCAAAGCGCCTTGCGATTTTTTGAACTCGCGCGACGTACCGTTGAGCTCGGTGGAGTAGCCGCTTTTGAGCACCTTGGCAGCCGTCTGATCTAAAAACTTAAGCGCTTCACCCAAAGAATAATCGCCTGCCAGATTGGCCGTGATGGTGGCAGAGCGTCGCTGACCGAAGTGATTGAGCTCACGCGGCGAAACGGTTTCACGTACCTTGACCAGGGCGCCCAGCGGAATCATGGCGTCACCGCGTCCACGCACATAAATGCGGTCAATGTCATCGGGGGTGTTGCGGTTGCTGGCCTGTGTCTGCACGATCACATCAAACTGCTCAGCGTCGCGCTTGTAGCGGGTCACGTTGCGCCCACCCAGCAATGTTTCAATGGCCCTGGCCACCACATCGACGTTAACGCCCAGCTCGGCTGCTTTGGCGCGGTCGATGTCAATGCGCAGCTCTGGCTTGTTCAAGCGCAGATCGACGTCCGGCGAAACGATGCCCGGATTTTTAGCGATCTCGTCCAGCATCTGGCGCACTGCCGAATTAAGGTTTTGGTAGCTGTCAGAAGTCTGGATCACGAAGTTGACAGGCCGCTCCCGAAAACCCTGACCCAAGGAAGGCGGCGTGATCGGAAAAGCATTGATGCCCGCCAGTGAAGCAAATTTAGGCTGCAACTCGCGCGCCATCTCCATGGTGGTGCGCTTGCGGTCTTCCCAATCCACAGTGCGGAAAATCATCGTGGCCTGGGCCACCGTAGGATTGCCGGCGCTGACAAAAATACGGTCAAACTCCTTGAAAGGTTGCCCCATTTTCTCCATCGCCCGGGCGTAGCGATCGGTGTAGGCCAGGGTGGAGCCGTCAGGCGAATTGATATTGGCCAGGATCACGCCCCGGTCTTCCATAGGCGAGAGCTCTTGCTTGATAGTAGGTGCAATCATGCTGATCGCCACGGCAATCAGGCCCATGCCGATCAGCACCAGCCAGCGCGCTTGCAAGACCCAAGATGTGAGCATGCCGGCAAATCCAGCGTGCTGGCCGGGCTGATAGCGTCGGGTGATGATCCAGCGCAGCGAATTGCCATACCCGTTGGAAACCGATGTGAGCAAGCGCTCCATCGAGCGGTCAAAAAAGTTGGGTTTAGGGTTGTGACGCAAAAGCTGCGTGCACATCATGGGCGTCAGCGTCAAAGCCACAAAGCCAGACACCACCACCGCGCCGGCCAGGGCCAGGGCGAATTCAATGAACAAGCGGCCTGTACGCCCGGGCGTGAAGGCCAGCGGCGCATAAACGGCCACCAAAGTCGCCGTCATGGTGATGATCGCAAACCCGATTTCACGGGCACCCTTGATACCGGCAGAAAACGGGTCCATGCCTTCTTCAATATGCCGGAAAATATTTTCCAACATGACGATCGCATCATCCACCACCAGGCCGATGGCCAGTACCAGGGCCAGCAGGGTGAGCGTGTTGATGGAGAAACCGGCCAGCGACATCAGCGCAAAAGTGCCCACCAGACTGACCGGAATGGTGACGATCGGAATGATGGAGGCGCGCAGGGTGCGCAAAAACACGAAGATCACCAGGGCCACCAACAGCACAGACTCCAGAATCGTGACATAAACATTCTTAATCGAACGGTCAATGAAGACCGAGTTGTCGTTGGCTATGTCAATCAGCATGTCGCCGGGCAAATCAGCTTTGAGCTTGGGGATGGCCTCGCGCACACCCCGCGACAAGTCCAGCGGGTTGGCTGTGGCCTGGCGGACCACGCCCACCGACAAGGCTGAACGGCCGTTCAAACGAACGGCGGTACGCTCGTCGGCGGGGCCCTCCTGAACCCGAGCCACGTCCCGGATCTTGACCGGAAAGCCATTGACATTCTTGACAACGATATCGGCAAACTGGCCGGGCCGGATCAAGTTGGTCTGCGAGGTCACGCTGAATTCGCGTTGCTGCGACTCAATACGGCCGGCCGGTAACTCCAGGTTGCTGCGCCGGATGGCGTCCTCTACGTCTTGCGTGGTCAGCTTGTAGCCGGCCAGCCGGTCGGTGTCCAGCCAGACCCGCATGGCGTACTTGCGCTCGCCGAAAATACGCACATCCGCCACGCCGCTGACGGTCTGCAATCGCGGCTTGACAATGCGGTTGATCAGGTCGTTAATTTGCAGCGGTGTCAGAGAATCACTTGAAAAGGCAAGCCACATCACCGGAAAGGCATCGGCCTCGACCTTGGCAATGACGGGCTCATCAATAGCCTGCGGCAAGCGATTGCGAACGCGCGAGGTGCGGTCACGCACTTCAGCAGCGGCCGAATCGGCGTCTTTTTCAAGCCGGAAGCGCACACTGATCTGGCCCTGGTCGGCGCGGCTGGTAGAGGTGATCACATCCACACCATCAATGCCGGCAATCGAGTCTTCCAGGGGTTTGGTCACCTGCGACTCGATCACTTCAGCAGAAGCGCCTAGATAACGCACGCTGACGGTGACCACAGGGACGTCGATCTTCGGGTACTCGCGCACAGTGAGTTGGTTAAAACTGACAGCACCAATGAGCACAATCAGAAGTGACAGCACGGTCGCAAAAACCGGGCGACGTATGGATATTTCGGCTAGTTGCATAGTCAATATTCCCGGTTAGGGCTTGAAAAATCAGGCTGGCGCCAGTGTCCTCAGGGCCTCAGTGCTCGACTGAGAGACGGGCTTACGGCTTGGCGCAGGCGCAGGTCGTGCAC
The DNA here is from genome assembly GCA_044357185.1 of Polaromonas sp. GTDB lineage: Bacteria > Pseudomonadota > Gammaproteobacteria > Burkholderiales > Burkholderiaceae_C > Polaromonas. Next base: position 17,881 of record JBIKPY010000022.1, on the reverse strand, counting down.
CACCGCGCGGCGCGGCATCTTCAACACCGGCCAGACAAGGGTCGGGGCCGACCAGCGGAGCCAAAGCGGCGACTGCTTTGCTGCTACCAGACTTGCCCTCAGCGTTGGGCTTGCCTTTGGCAGCAGGTTTTGCCTCTGCAGCAGCAGGTTTTGCATCTGCAGCTGGTTTAGCGGGTGCGCCGGCGGCAGGTGCGCCGGCGGCAGGAGCGCCAGGCACAGCGGCGGCTGCCACATCCAGCACCCTCACCTCTGTGCCATCCCGCTGCACACGCTGCTGACCGGCAGTGACCACCGAATCACCAGGCTCCAAGCCTTCCAGCACTTCAACCTTGCCCGGGCTGCGCAAGCCCAGCTTGACCTCAGTGCGCTGGGAGACGCGGCTGTTGGGCGTTGTACCGTTGACCACTTTGATCACAAACTGTTTGCCGCCCTGCGGCACGATGGCCTCTTCGGGAATAACGCGGGCGCGGTCACGCTGGCCGAAAACCGCGTTGACGCGGGCAAACATGCCGGGGCGCAATTGCAGTCGCCGGTTGTCGATGCAGGCACGCACACCGACCGAGCGGCCGTTGGCGTCAATCAAGGGGTCAATGGCCAGAACAATGGCTGAAAACTTGCGCCCCGGCAAAGCATCGAGCTCGATCACCGAGGACTGACCGCGTCGGATCTTGGTCTGAAAACGCTCAGGCAAGCGGTAGTCAACAAAAATAGCATCCATGTCTTCAAGGTTGACAATGTCAGCGCCGTCTTTGAGGTAATCACCCACGTTGACGGAGCGAATGCCGGCCAGACCGTCAAAGGGTGCAATGATCTTCAAGCGGGATTGTGTGGCGCGGGCCAGTGCCAGCTTGGCTTCTGCGACCTGCTGAGCGGCAGCGCTCTCGTCGAGCGTGCGGCGGCTGAGGAAGTCTTGTGCCGCCAGCTTGGCCTCAGCGACCTGCTGTGCGGCAGCGCTCTCGTCGAGTGTGCGGCGGCTGATAAAGTTTTGTGCCACCAACTCCGCGTTGCGGGTGTAATTGGCCTTGGCAATATTGAGCTCGGCTTGGGCCAGCTGCACTTGAGCGGCGGGCACCTGCTCAGCATTACGGGTGTAATTTTCCTTTGCAATATTGAGCTCAGCCAGGGCCTGCTGCACCTGTGCGGCGGGTAACTGGTCGTCAAACTGAACCAGTAACTGGCCTTTTTTGACGCGGTCACCATCGCGGAAATTGAGCTGTGTGATGCGCCCGCTTACTTCAGGCCGTAAAACCACACCCTGGCGCGAACGCAATGAGCCCACAGTCTGGGTTTCATCGACCAGGTCCATCAATTCCACCTGAGCCACTTCAACGGTAGGTTTGCCGCCGCCAGCGCCCCCAGAGCCGCCTGCTGCGCCACCACCAGCCGCTGCGCCGCCAGTCGCGGCCCCGGGTGCACCGGGCTGGGAAGACGGCGCAGAAGCGCTTTGACCTTCAGCCGCGGCCTTCGCAGGCTGGTTCTGGTACCACCAGGCGCCCGCCCCTACGGCTGCAATAGCCAAAGCCGAAATCAGAGGATAAATAACTTTAGAAGCCATGAAACCAGCGCCCCGCGTTGTTATAAAAAAAGTTCACTGCGCAATGTAACAGGGCTAATAGGGGTTCACGATGTGGGAAACCCATTAATTAGCCCGTTACGGATAATTTACTTGGTGTTGACGTTTTGTGCTGGCTGCGCGCTGAAAACGCACAGAAACACTAGCCGGCTCAGCGCTGTGGATCAGCGCGGCCATTGGCCAGGGCCATTTCAACGCCTTTATTGGCAAGGGCATCCGCCCGCTCATTGCCGGGGTCCCCGGCGTGGCCGCGCACCCAACGCCAGTCGATTTGATGTCCGCCGGCGCTGACCACAGCGTCCAAACGCTGCCAAAGATCGACGTTTTTCACAGGCGCCTTGGCCGCCGTGCGCCAGCCACGTGCCTTCCAGCCGTGAATCCACTCGGTGATGCCCTTGAGTACGTATTCGCTGTCCAGATGCACAGTGACCTGGCAGGGCCGTTTCAGGGCAGACAAGGCCTCGATCACAGCCATGATCTCCATGCGGTTATTGGTCGTGTCCAGTTCGCCGCCAAAAATCTCTTTGCAGCTTCCACCCGAGTTCAACAGCGCGCCCCAGCCACCGGGGCCGGGGTTGCCTTTGCAGGCGCCATCGGTGTAGATCACGACCGGCGCGGAGGGATTTGGAACTTCGTTCATGGCAAGGTCAATGGGTTGGCAGGGAAAGTTGAAGACTATGAGGATGAAGGAGTCGAGCTTTTTGAGCTGGTCGGGCGGCGGTTGGCGATAGCAGCCGGCGCAGGTGCCCGTGCGCTACGGGTTTTCCAGCCGGGCTCCAACAAGCGCATGCCGCGCACACGCTTGCTGGCCACCAGAATATAAACCGCACCAAAAATCGGCCACCAGCGTTTGCCGGCAGCGTCCATCCAACGGAAATGCCCCAGCCATCGCGCACTTTGAAGGGCCGGGCGGTAACAGCCGAATTGCGCAGACTCAAGCTCAAAGCTGAGCAGCCGCAGCCAGTCGCGTAAACGCCAGTGACCGATGGGCTCAGCCGCCTGCGGCAAAAATAGCTCACCCACGCCGAACCGGCGAAACATGCGCGCCCGCTGCTGGCGCAGACCCCATAGACTGGCGGGATTCAGGCCGCTGATCACAACCCGCCCCTCCGGCACCAGCACACGCTCAACTTCCCTTAAAGTCGCATGCGGGTCGAGGCTGAGCTCAAGGGTGTGCGGCAGCACCACCAGATCAAGGCTGTTGGCAGCAAAGGGCAATGCCACAGAATGCGTCAACAGCGCGACCTGCCGCACAGATTCCGTTGTGGACGTCGTGGCCGGTGCATCCAAAGCCACCCATTGGTGCGGCATCCGGTTGGCGCGCAAAGCATCGATTTCAGGCAACCCGAGTTGCAGTGCGTGGTAGCCGAAAACATCGCTGAGGGCCAAGTCAAAGCGCTCACGCTCCCAATCCAGCAAGTATTCGCCGGGAGGTGTTTTCAGCCAGTCAGTCAAACCTATAATTTGCGAGCTCATCAAGACCAGACAATGGATTTATTTCAGACAGGGTGGAGACTTGACGAATTGCCCAGGTTCTCGATTCTAGTTAACCGGGCGGTCACGTCCTTTTGCCAGCCGCAGTAGACCGGCCCTTAAGCTTGGATACTTCTTACATTTGCTTTTCGGCCCGCCGAGGCAACACCCACCCCGAGATCTATGAACGTTCCAGACATTGACCAGGCCTCATTAGCGACCAAGCAGCTCCAACGCGCTGACCATGCATTGCAATATACGGTGCGCAGACTTGCCCTGCTGGTCGGGGCAGCTTTGCTGGCAGGCTGCGCTACGCCAGGCGCAGTGCCGGCCGCTGAAGGCTTGGCAGTAATCAATGCCCCGGTGGCCGTGGTGCAGCAAGCCGAAGTCGCCACTGCGCCGGCCCTGAGCGCAGCAACAATCACTCCGCCAGCGGCACTAGCGCCACCAGCTGCACCAGCTGCACCAGCGGCATCAGCGCTGCCCGCAGGCCCCACTTTGCCCCCTAGCACCGCCTTGCAGGCTGTGACTGACTTGGCGCAACCCGTCGCCCCGATTGAGGCGCCTATTGAGTTATGGGACAGGATGCGCCGCGGTTTTCGCATGCCCGATCTCGATGGCAAACTGGTCAGGGATCACGAGCAGTGGTACGCCAGCCGCCCTGACTACATCCAGCGCATGACTGAGCGTTCAAAGAAATACCTGTTTCATATTGTTGAAGAGCTTGAAAAGCGCAACATGCCCGCCGAATTGGCACTGCTGCCCTTTATCGAAAGCGCGTTCAACCCGCAAGCCGTCTCCAGCGCCAAGGCCGCCGGCATGTGGCAGTTCATGCCGCGAACAGGCACTTATTTCGAACTCAAACAAAACGCTTTTCGAGATGACAGGCGCGATGTGCTGGCGTCGACCCGGGCTGCGCTGGACTACCTGCAAAAGCTGCACGGCATGTTTGGCGACTGGCATCTGGCGCTGGCCGCTTACAACTGGGGCGAAGGTAATGTGGGTCGGGCGATTGCGCGCAACAAACGTGCAGGCCTGGGCACGAGCTACCTTGACCTGACCATGCCGGCAGAAACACGTCTATACGTGCCCAAGCTGCAAGCCGTTAAAAACATTGTGGCCAGGCCGGAGGCTTTTCAAGCCGAATTGCCCTTGATCGAAAACCATCCTTACTTTCAAGAGGTCAGACTGACACGCGACATCGATGTCACGCTGGCTGCGAAGCTGGCCGACGTGCAGCTGGAAGATTTCAAAGCCCTGAACCCGGCCGCCAACCGCCCTGTTATTTTGGCAGCAGGCACGCCGCAGATCCTGCTGCCCTGGGACAACGCCAAAGTTTTTGTGCGGAACTTTGAGGCCTACACGCTGGGCCAGTACGCCAGTTGGACCACCTGGAGCGTGCCCAAAACCATGTCCTCAGCAGAGGCTGCGCGCCAAACCGGCATGAACGAGAACGAATTGCGCAGCGTCAACAACATTCCCTCGCGCATGCTCATCAAGGCGGGCTCTACGCTGTTGGTGCCACGCTCGGCCAAAGTCGACAAAGACGTGGCCAGCCATGTGGCCGAAAACGGCCACATGAGTTTGTCGCCAGAAACAGTAAGTCGACGCTCGACCGTCAAAGCGCGTCAAGGCGACACTGTTGCCAGCTTGGCCCAACGTTACCGGGTCAGCGCCATGGATGTGGCCGGCTGGAACAATGTCACCGCCAGCAGCGCGCTCAAGCCGGGCCAGTCTGTCGTGATTTACCAGTCCGTGAAAGTGGCCGGTGGCAAGTCGGCAGGCAAGGGTAAAAATGCCGTGAAAAACAAAAAACCGTCTCAAACTGGCAAGAAAACGAATTCCACCAAGGTGGCGGGCATCAAGCCTTAAAGCGCCCCTTGGCGCGGCGGGCAAATTCATTGCTGTAGGTGCGGGACAGGTCGATTTTGTTGCCCTGAATGGACGGGTTGAATCTCAGCAACGCCAGCAAAGCGGTGCGGGCTGCATCTTCAGGCATCAGACCATCTGGCGAGATCGACTCCCGCAACTGCTCAAAACACGCCAGGTACAAAGCGCGGTCGCCCAGCAAATAAGCGTCAGGCACCGTCTTGATGATGTCGCCCGGGCCTGCAGTCTGCAACCACTTCAAAGCGTGCACGATGGCGTTGGTCAGAGCCTGACAGGTGTTTGGATTTTTCTGGATGAACTCAATGGGTGCGAAAAGGCTGGCCGAGGGCATGGCACCGCCAAACACCTCTCTGGCGCCCTTGAGCGTGCGCGTGTCTGCAATGATTTTGATATCGCCTTTTTGCTCGAGCATGGTCATCACAGGATCGGCGAAACTGATGGCGTCAATCTGGCCCGAGCGTAGTGCGCCCAATGCCGAGGCCGCGTTGGAAAACTCATACAGGTTGACCTCACTGGTCGTCAACCTGGCTCGGGCCAGAACCGAAATGACCACCATGAAAGAAGCTGCCTCGGTTGGCGCGATGCCGATTTTTTTACCTTTGAGGTCAACTGGCGTTTTGTAGGTGGGCATGCTGCGCGTGGAAACCCCCAAAGCGATTTGTGGCGTACGGGCCTGCACCACAAAGGCCTGAAACCAGTTATTTTTAGCTTGCAGGCCCAGTACTTGTTCATAGGTACCGGCGCACACATGGGCTGCGCCGCTGCTCACCGCCTGGGTGGCACGCAGACTTGTCTGGACATCGCTGATTTCAAGCTCCAAGCCTTCGGCCCTGAAGTAACCCAATTGATCAGCAATCGTCAGCGGCAGGTGATGCAGGGTCGACTTACCGCCGACCGCCAGCACCAGTCGGGTTTTTTCGGGCTTGGTCTGGGCCTGCAACCCAGGCATAGCCAGGCAAGCTGCGGCCAGTAAAGCGGCTTGGCCAAGTTCTCGACGGGTAAGCCCCTTGGTTTTCGTCATGGGGAAATTTTTGAACAAATTAGCATGGAGCTCAAGCTTAAAGAGCCAAGAAAAAACCCGCATCAGGAACATCCCGTGCGGGTTTTCACTCAAGCCGCTCCGTGCGGCTGACTGCAGGAGACTGGCTCAGGCCGTCTCGGCGAACAAGAGACCGATGTTCGCCAGCAAAGCCAAGACCCACACCAAACTCCGCAAATTAGCCAAATTTTTGACATAGGCAGCCACATAGACGATGCGCAGACCTACAAAGGCCATGGCCAGCGCATCGATGCGCCACTGCGGCGCCTGCAGTAAGTGCGCAATGATGACCGCCGCAAAAAAGAAGGGCAGCGCCTCGAATGTATTGGCTTGGGCGTTGTTGGCACGCGCGCGCCAATCAGTTTGATTGGACAGCCACTGGCGCGGGTTGTCATTGTCGTAACCACCGTCTTTGCGCGGCTTACCCATCATGCCGGACTTGGCCAAGCCAGCACACACCACGGGCAAAAGAGCCATCACCAAAACGCAAGCAAAAGAAATCGTGAAACCTGTTGTCATTTCAATAGTCCTTCATTTTTGTATATTTTAGAATTAAAAACCATCGTCATAGAGCTTCGGCAAGTGGCGTTTAACGGCGATCTACCAGGGCATGGGCAATGGTGCCTAGGTCAACATACTCCAGCTCGCTGCCTACCGGGACGCCACGCGCCAGCCGGGTGACCTGTATGCCACGGCTTTTAAGGGCCTGCGAAATCACATGCGCCGTAGCCTCGCCTTCGGCCGTGAAGTTGGTGGCCAGAATCACCTCTTTGACTTCGCACTGCCCTGCAGGCAGGTGCTCACCTTGCGCATTGCGCGGCAACACGCGGTCAAACAGGGTTTGCAGACCGATGTCATGCGGCCCCACGCCATCCAGCGGGCTGAGCTTGCCCATCAAGACGTAATACAAGCCCTGGTACGCCAGGGTGCGCTCAAGCGCGGCTTGGTCAGCCGGGGTTTCCACCACGCAGAGTTTGCTGCGGTCGCGTTGCGGGTTTTGGCAGGTGTTGCAAATGTCCTGCTCTGTCAGTGTGTTGCACAGAGCGCAGTGTTTGACGCTAAGGACTGCATGCTCAATGGCCTTGGCAATTTGCATCGCCCCGGGCTTGTCATTTTGCAGCAGATGAAAAGCCATGCGAGCCGCCGACTTGACGCCGACACCGGGCAAACGGCGCAGCGCCTCGGTCAGACCTTCCAGGGCATTTGAATCGGCCATCAGGGCAGACGCGGCTCAACGTGCTGGGGCAATGGCATCAAAAGGGCAGCTTCATGCCACCGGGCAAGCCGGGCATGCCGGCGGTGATCTTGCCAAGTTTTTCCTGGCTCAGGTCTTCGGCCTTGCGCACGGCGGCATTGAATGCGGCCGCCACCAGGTCTTCAAGCATGTCCTTGTCTTCGGCCACCAGCAAGCTGGGGTCGATCTCAATGCGCTTGACGTCGTGCTTGCAGGTCATGGTGACCTTGACCAGGCCGGCACCGGCATCGGCTGTGACCTCAATAAAAGCCAGCTCGTCCTGTGCCTTTTTCAGATTGTCTTGCATGGCTTGCGCCTGCTTCATGAGGCCGGCGAGTTGTCCCTTGTTGAACATGTCTGGTTTCCTTTAAATCGATGCTGGGAAAAGAAGCGTCATCATATCGGCTTGGCCTGAGCAGTACCTGGTGCGGCAGCTTGCATGCGCACACTGCCGGGCACGATGCGTGCGCCCCAGTTGCGCACCATGTCTTGCACCAAGGGGTCTTGGTCTATCAGCTGTTCAGCCTGCTGCTGGCGCTCTGCCATGAGGGCAGCGTGACGGCGTGCCGGTGTGTCTGTTGCAGGGCCGATCTCGACTTGCAAACGCTCTGCATTTTGTTGGCTGGGCAAGGACGGCAGGCTTTGCAAGGCCAGCAACAGCGCCTGGCAAGCGTCACCCTGGTTGAGCGACGGACTCTCGACCCGCAAGCGCCATGTGCCACTGCCCTGCGACTGCAACTCCGACTGCAGCGCCAGTTCACGCACCAGGCCATTGACAAGCTCGGCTGCCACCAGGGACTGGACGCACTCCGCCCACAAAGCCCCCAGCGCCGTGGCTTGTACAGGCAAAGCAAGGGCAGGCGCAGGCGCAGGAGCCGGCGCAGGCGATTCAGGCTTTTTTAGGGGCTCGGCGGCACCCCCCGCAGGTGCAGTGTGCAAAACCGGCGCCGCGCTGGCCACGGGCGAGGTGCCGGCGCCAGGGCGCTTGAAAGGCAGCAAGCGCAGCAACACCATGGTCAGCGCAGCGTACTCGTCCGGCGCCAGCCCCAACTCGCCGCGGCCATGCAGGCACAGGCTGTAAAGCAGTTGGGTTTCATCTGCCGGCAGCACTTGGGCCAGGCGCGCCGTTTCGGCAATGTCCGGGTCGCTGGCATCGTCTGCGGCCGCGGCTTCGGGCACGGACTGCAGCACCGCCATGCGCTGCAAGACCGAAGTCATTTCTTCCAGGGTGGAAGCGGCGCTGAATCCGTTGAGGCGTAACACCTCACAGAGTTCAATAATGCTTTTACCGTCGCCCCTGGCCAGCGCATCGAGCAACTGGTACACATAGCTGCGGTCTACGCTGCCCAGCATCAGCCGTACGCCGGTTTCGGCCAGCGCGCCAGATCCAAAGGCAATCGCCTGATCGGTCAGGGACAGCGCGTCGCGCATAGAGCCGCGAGCCGCACGGGCCAGCAGACGAAGCGCCTGCGGCTCGGCCGGCACGCTCTCAGCGGCCAGCACCTGCACCAGATGCTCCAAAATAGTTTCAGGCGCCATCGGCCGCAAATTAAATTGCAGGCAACGCGAAAGCACGGTCGCTGGCACCTTCTGGGGGTCGGTGGTGGCCAGTACAAACTTGAGGTACGCCGGCGGCTCTTCCAGCGTCTTGAGCATGGCGTTGAAAGCCGTGTTCGTGAGCATGTGAACCTCGTCGATCATGAAGACCTTGAAGCGTCCGATCACCGGCTTGTAAACCGCTTGCTCGAGCAACTGCGCAATCTCGTCCACACCCCGGTTGGAGGCCGCGTCGAGCTCGGTGTAGTCGACAAACCGGCCGCTGTCGATGTCCATGCAGGCCTGGCAAACGCCGCAAGGAGTGGCGGTGATGTCACCCAGCCCGTCGGGCCCGGTGCAGTTGAGCGACTTGGCCAGAATCCGCGACACCGTGGTCTTGCCGACGCCGCGCGTGCCGGTGAATAAATAAGCATGGTGTAGGCGCTGCGTGCCGAGCGCATTGCCCAGGGCCTGAACCACATGCGACTGCCCGACCATCTCCGAAAAGTTCTTGGGTCGGTATTTGCGGGCAAGGACGAGGTAAGACATGCGGCCATTCTAAAGTGCACGCAAACGGCAGCCCATGACGGAGCGCACACAAAGCAAGTCCATTACAATCAAAAGCGACGGGCCTTCCCGCATGGTGAAGCGGCCAACCGGGTCAGGTGGGGAACCAAGCAGCCCTAACTGTGGAGCCAGTGCCGGGGCGAGGCTCGTCACCTTTTTCTTCAGAGCCTTTGGACTTTCACCGGGACCTGCGCTCAGTGACCCAGCGGCTGACGCAAAAGCTCTTCAATGGCCGCTGTCGAATTCTCGGCGTGCTGGGCGATTTGCACGCTCATCAAGGCCAGCGAAGCCAGCGGATAGGTGCCGCTGATGATGTTCTTGTAAGCGATCTCTGCCCCAAGCGCGTCCTGACCCAATCCATCGACGGCAGCAGAAATGCATTCTTCAATACTGGCCAGACCGGCGTCAGCGTAAAGGTCCTCGCCTTCGTGGCTTACCCGGTAGTCAAAGCGGCCGGTTTCAAACTGGTCAATGTGAAATCGAACGATCATGGTGGAGCTTTCTTTCGGTGGAAATGAATGCGAAAAAAATCAGTTGGCTGACAACAAGCCGAGGTGGCGTAACACGCCCTGCCCGGCCCGCCGGCCGCTGGCCATGCAAGCGGTCATGAGGTAGCCGCCTGTGGGCGCTTCCCAGTCCAGCATTTCACCGGCACAAAAAACGGCTTGCGCCGTTGCAAGGCCCTGAACTTGCAAATCTGCCGACAGGCCTGAAAAGCGCACACCGCCGGCGCTGCTGATCGCTTCGTCCAGCGGCCGGGCGCGCACCAACTTTACTGGCAAGGCCTTGATGGCCACAGCCAAACTGGCGGCGTCGGCCATGGCGCTTTTGTCGAGCAATTCATACAAGATGGCGGCCTTGATGCCCTCCAGGCCCAGCCGGCTTTTGAGGTGGCTGGACAAAGAGCGTGATCCGCGTGGATGGCTGACATCGGCAAAGACCTGAGCAGCCGATTTGTCGGGGAGCAGGTCCAGTTTCAGGGTTGCGCTGCCACTGCGTGTAATTTCCTCGCGCAGCAAATTTGAAGCAGCGTAAATCAGGCTGCCTTCTAAGCCGGTCGCGGTGGCTACAAATTCGCCGCGACGCGTAAATTCGTGTCCCAGCGAATCGGTGAAGGCGATGGCCACCGACTTGAAAGCTTGGCCGGCAAAACGGCTGCTGAAGTGCCTTGACCAAGCGGCCACATCAAAGCCGCAATTGGACGGCAGCAAGGGCGCCACCGACACACCTTGCTGCTGCAGCCATGGCACCCAGGCACCGTCTGAGCCCAGACGCGACCAGCTGCCGCCACCCAAAGCAAGGACGGCGGCGTCGGCCTGTAATTCCAACTCACCGGTCGGGCTTGCAAAACGCAGCGCACCGCTGTCAGACCAGCCGGTCCAGCGGTGGCGCATCGAGAACTGCACACCGGCTGCACGCAAACGATGCAACCAGTGGCGCAGCAAGGGCGCGGCCTTCATGTCTTTGGGGAACACCCGCCCGGAACTGCCCACAAAAGTTTCGACGCCCAGCTCATGAGCCCATTGACGCAGTTCGTCAGCACCAAAAGCGCTGAGCATGGGCGCCAGCGCGCCAGCGGCTTCAGCGTAGCGGGTGTTGAAGCTGGCGGGCGCTTCAGCGTGGGTCAGGTTGAGTCCGCCCTTGCCGGCTAGCAAAAACTTGCGGCCTACGGACGGCATGGCATCCAAGACATTCACGCTCAGGGCGGCCCCGGCATTTGACAAGACCTCGGCAGCCATGAGGCCGGCCGGACCGCCACCGATGATCGCAACGCGGGGGGCAGGCGCCCTTGCAGCGCCGGCCGAAGTTCCAGACATAGGGAAGTGGCTCACGAAAAATTCCGTTGAAGCGTGCGGAACCGACCCAGGGTGCAGCGCCGGCAGCAAAGCCTAATTATTGCAGGCGGGCAATTTCAATCCACAGCAATCAGCCGGCCCTGAGCCGTGAGAAATGCCGCCTTCACAGTTTGCCCGGGGTAAACCGCCAGCAGCGCAGCGCGGTACAGCTGCATTTGCTGGCGCAACTCGGGCAGATCTTGGGGCGCGGCATTGGACTTGTAGTCCAGCACCCACCAGTGGCCTTCATGCCCGGCATCGCAACGTCGCACCAGGCGGTCAAGCCGCATGCTTTGCCCCTGGTAAGCCAGCTCGACCTCATTGCCCTGCCAATCAAGCACTGCGGGGTCCCAGGCCCAAGCGCCCTCGCCGGCCAAAATCCGCTGCGCGCCGCTCAATGCGGTTTGCGCTTGCGCAGCGTCCAGCCGGAACTCGCGCGTAATGGCCTGCACATGCAGGGCCGACAAGGCACCCCACTCCAGCAAGCGGTGCATGGCTTGACCGGTGCGCGACGCCGCAGAGTCTGCTGCAGGCCGGGCCGCAGCAGGCGGCAAAATAACTGCCGGCGGCAGACTCAGGAAATCAAAGACCTCATCAGAGCGCTCGGCCGGCGCGGATGTGCTGGCAGGCGCTCTGGGCGCCGGCCATTCGGTCGCTAATGCGTGCAAGCGCTGCCACCAGCTGTCGGGGGCATTGCGGTGAGGCTCAATGGACGACATCACCAGGGTTTTTCGCGCTCTGGTGAGCGCCACATACAAGGCGTTGAGTTCTTCACGCTGACGGGCTATTTTTTCGGCTGCCAGCATCTGTACGCAACAGGCCGGCGGCTTGCTTTCACTGACCAAAAACACAAAGCGTTGAGGCACTGCAGCTTCGCCAGGCCAATCCAGCAGCACAGCCATGCTCTCGGCATTGCGCCGCGGCGTGTCTGTGTCCAGCAGCAGCACCGCCTCGGCCTCCAAACCCTTGGCGCCGTGAATGGTCAAGAGCCTCACCGCGTCTGCACTCAAAGTGGCCGGCGCCAAAATACCACCGGCCCTGAGTGCCCGCACCAGGGCATAGGGGGTGGTGTAACGCCCGCCATCGATTTGCAGCGCAACCGCCAGCAGCGCACGCAAATTAGCCAGCACTGCATCGCGCTGAGCCGCCGGTGCAGCGGCGGCAAAACGGGCCAGTACATCACCGTCGTCATAAAGAGCCTGCAACGCATCATGCGGCGGTAGGCTGTCCAGCCAAAGGCGCCAGCGCGCCAGGTGCGCGGCCACGCCTTGCAGGCAGTGCGCATCGCTTGTGCGCAATTCATCTATGGGCTCGCTGGCATCGGTTTGCAGCAAGTCGTACCATGGTTGAGTAAGCCTGCGCTGGGCCAGCGCGAGTTGAACCAGTGCCGCATCGGTGACGCCAAACAGCGGCGAGCGCAGCACCCGCGCCAGGGACAAATCGTGCTGTGGCGACACCAGCACGTCAAGCAAGGCGGTGATGTCCTGCACTTCGCAGCAATCAATCAAGGCGGTTTTTTCGCCGATCTGGGCAGGAATGCCCAGCTTGCGAAGCTCTTGCTGAAGTGGCAACAAACCAGCCCGCTTGCGCGACAGCACCATCACCTGCGCAGGCTTGATTGGAAGTGCGCCATGTGATCCCGAACCGGGTGCCAATTGCTGCGCAATCCAGGCGGCTGCCTGACGCGCCTCGAGCGTGCGCAGGGTTTCTTCAAGCACTTCTCGCGGCTGCAAAAGACTGTCGCGCCAGGGCAGCGAACTGTCGTGCGGCGTTGATGGTGTCTCATCTTTTGTGGCACGAGGGATGGCCGGCAGACGCCCGACCGCGCCGATGTCGGGCGAGTCACTGCTGTGCACGCGAAAGCCTTCGTAGCCGTCGACTTTCGCCGCTTGCTGCATGGCTGCATTGACAGTGTTGATGACTGCTTGCGCATTGCGCCTTGTATGGTCACAGCTGAGTAAATCGCCCTGTAAACCTTGGCGTACAAAATTCTGCGCCGCCCGGAACACCTGCGGCTCGGCACGGCGAAAACGGTAAATGCTTTGTTTGGGGTCGCCCACGATGAACACACTGGGCGCCCGGCCGGCGCCGCCATAACTGCCCAGCCACGCCGACAAGGCCTGCCACTGCAAGGGGTTGGTGTCCTGGAACTCGTCAATCAAAAGATGCTTGACGCGTGCGTCCAGCCTTTCCTGCACCCAGCCAGACAGCACCGGGTCACCCAGCATGACCAGGGCTGCGCGCTCAACATCGTTCATGTCGATCCAGCCGCGTTCGCGCTTGAGGGCGGTGAACTCGCTGATCAACAGACGCGCCAGCCGGGCCATGCGCAGCTGGTGCAGCCAGGCTTCATGCTGATGACGCGCAGCAGCCACCTGCAGCACAAAATCTTGCGCCTGACGCACCAGTGCGATACCCACGATGTTTTCATTGAACTGGCGAGGCTTGCCGCCGGCGGTGAGCAAAGCCGGAAAAATCGCATCTACGTCACCGCCCGTCACTGCGCGCTCCAACTCGACCCCCTTGGCTGCAAAAGTCGGTGCGTTGGCACGGCCCAAGGCCATGGCGGCGTCCAGCAGTAATTGGCGGCTGGTCGCTTGTGTCAGCACCTGATCGGGATGCTCAAAAACGGCAAATGAAGGGTAAACATTGCCAAAAGGTTTTACCGACACATCGACCAGCCCTGCAGCATCGGCCAGGCCAAACTCGACGCGTTTGTCCAGCGCCGCTGTGAGGGCTTTTTCGGTTTGCGAACGGCCCCAGGCCATGACCACAGCTTCAAAATCGGCCTTTTGGGCCGGCTCCTTGAGCAAAGCCTGGTAAAAACGCCGCCACACCAAGGTCTGCGCCTGGCTGTCGTCTTCCAGCAGCTCGTAATTGACCGGCAAACATAAATTTTGCAAAACCGCCACGGGCGCGCTGCGCAGCAAGGCGGCAAACCAGCCGTGGAAAGTGCGGATTTGCACCGAGCGGCCGCTGGCCAACATGCGCGCGTACAAGCCTTGCAGCTGCGTCGTCAAGCGCTGAGCGACAGCTTCGTTTTCCAAATCCGGCACGCCGCGGATCTGCAGCTCATGGAGAAGTCTGGCGTTGTCAGCATGAGCAAAGTCGGCTAGCCATTCATAAAGACGCTCGCGCATTTCTCCGGCAGCGCGCTTGGTGAAAGTGATGGCCAGAATTTCCTGGGGCTGAATTGCGACACCAGCGCCGGCTTGGTCTGCGTCTTCCAGTAAGGCACGCACCATGCGCGAGACCAGCATCCAGGTCTTACCGGCGCCGGCGCAGGCCTCCACCGCCACGCTGCGCTGGGGGTTGCATGCGATGGCATAAAAAGCCCCAGGCGCGATCAGCGCACCATTGCATTCATAAGCGGCCTGGGGTTTCATGTGGCCACCCTGAAGTCGCGCCGGCACAGGCCCCGGGCTTCACAGTATTCACACGCCTTGCCTTCGCCCATCGCCGGCATGGGTGCGCCTTCGGAGATGCGACGCATGTCGGCCTGGATGCTCTCAATCAACTGGTCGCGCAGGTTCACGATATCTGGCTGGGGGTAGCTGCGGGTGGGCTCTTTTTCACCCAGGTTGACATAGCTGGCGCACAGCTCGTCGTCACTCAAGAGCGCAGCATAAAAAGGCAATTGCGTGTCTTCCTGTGGTTTTTTGATGCGATCTGCAGTCACGTCGCGCGACTCGCTTTTGTAGTCCATCACCAGTGCCCGGCCGTCTGGCAGGCGGTCGATGCGGTCTACTTTACCGATCAATGTGAGAGAGCCCAGCGGCATTTCTTTCCATTGCTCGGCTTCGCTGAAGCTGCCGCCGGCCGCTTCGTGCTCGCTCAGCCAGGCCAGGTAGCCCTCGCGCACCTTGGGCCAAGCCGCGGCAAAGGGTAAAAACTCGCTGTCAGCCAGACCGAGCTCCCGGGTGGCGCGGGCAGCGGCCGCGTCGATCAAGCGTTGGCGGCCCGGCAAATCCGGTGTGGGTGCAGCCAGCAGCGCCACATGAAAGTGGCTTAGTAAGGCGTGCAGCCAGTTGCCGAAATCGCGCTTACTCAACTCGCCTTCGAGCTCATCGACCGGCTGCAGCTTGAGCTGGCGCATGGCAAAAAAGCGGTAGGGGCAACGTCGTAAATCCTCGTAAGCACTGGCCGACAAGCGCATCAGCGGCAGCGCCTGACCCGATGCTGCGGGCATGGGAACAATGTGGGCCAGGAGCGGGCGGTGGATGCGGGCATCGGCAGCCTGATCCGGCCCGCGGGCCAATTGCAAAGCCTGCACAAAACCACTGGGCATGATCCGCTCGCCGCCTTCACTACAGCGCCAAAGCACATCGGCATATTCGAATTGCAAAGCGTGCGACCAGGCGGCTCTGGCGGCCAGTGCGAGCGTGTCTCTTGAAGGTAAACCAAGCAGCTGGCGCTGCGCTGTTGTCCACTGCCCGGGCGGCTCGGGGGAGACGGGCAGGCGCACTTCATCGGCACCAGGGAACACCACAGCCTGCATAGGTCGGCCCAGCAACTGGCTCAGCGGCAAGATAACCACCTGAGCTTGCGGCGGATGTTCGGGTGAGAAGCTGGCCGCTTCCAACACTTGGTTGACCCAGGCGCTGAACTCGCGCAAGTTCATACGATCCCCAGATCCACCAAAAGCAACTTCAATGAGGCTTTCCTGCCCCTCCCGCAGGTGCAAAGCATCGATGCTGGCCTGCCCGGCTGTATCGCCCAACATGCCAGTCCAGAGACCTGCGCTGTCAATCACGCTGCGCAAAGCCTGAAGCCATTGAGTCAGCGCACGGCTGCCCTGCAAGGGCGATAGCAAAGCCGTCATCGCGGCGGCCAGAGCTTGGGCTGCCGGCTGCGACGGGCCAACTTGCCGCCACTGGCGCAAGCCGTCCTTGCGCAGCTCTTTTTCAGCCGAAGTCACGGCGGCGGCGTCAAAAACGGGGGCGTTTTTAAGCCAATCGAGCATGGCATCCGAGGACACATCCCAGGCGGCTGCACGCAGCAAGCTCATGATGCTCGCCGCAGCGCGGGTCGTCGACAGCTTCCAGCCGGTCTCGTCGCGAACGGCCACCCCCAGGTTGGCCAGCATGGCGCGCACGCGGCGAGTGAGCAAGCGGTCTTGCGCCACCAATGCCACCGGGCTCAAGCCTTGGCTCAGGCGCGCCAGCACACAGGCCGCAGCGCGCTGCGCTTCGTCTTCTGCATCGCTGGCGGCTTGCAGCGCAGTCTGCCCAGGCGCACCCGGCACCAGCAAGGGCAAAGACAGCGCCCGCTCACCCCAGCGAGCCTGGAGTGCGTCGCTCAAGGGGTCCGCCTGAAAACCTTCCAGCACGACCAGCAACTCGCCTTTGGCTAAAAACAGCACATCGGTCGGGTACGCAGAGGTGGACGCCCAGGCCAGGGCAATTTGGCCTACAGCAGACTCCAGCTTCAACAAGGGGGAATCCAAGCCAGCAGCCAGCTGCGGTGCCAGTTGTTGACCCCAACCGGCGCGCTCCTCCGGCGGCCTGGCAGCTGCCAGGCGCGCCAGCGACCAGGCGGCCTCGACCAGCCGCCCCGCCAACATCTCCTTGTGCGCACCTAAACCGGCCTGCGTCAGCAAACCGGCGGCAGTCAGCCAGTCGCACGCCGTGTCCATGGTCAGCTCGCCTGGCCCCGGCACCAGAGGCCCGGCCAGGGGCATCTGCAGGTTGTTGGCCCAGTTCATGGTGGTCTCAAAACGCGGCACAAAAGCAGCGTCACCCTGCTCGGCCCAGGCCTGGCGGGCCTGGGGCATCAGCTGCGCATACGGCACCAGCACCACGCAGGCGCTGGGGTGAAGCCCCCTGGCGGCGATCTCCTCGCGTATCAAGCCCATCACCCTGCGCCAGTTGCTGTCAATAAAGTGCTGGTTGCTCATGGGGTGCAATTGCCGTGGTCTGTAGGAGGCTGATGAAAGAACCTGTGCGGGGGCGGGTCGGCCAAGGTACCGGCTTTCTGCCACAATGACATTCAATTTAGCCGTATCTTGAACTACTTCTCAAGGAGCCTTCATGGCCAGCGATCTGATCAAACACACCACCGACGCCACATTTGAAGCGGATGTCCTTAAATCAAGCACACCGGTGCTGGTGGACTACTGGGCGGAATGGTGTGGTCCTTGCAAAATGATCGCGCCTATTCTCGACGAAGTGGCAGCCGGTTACGTAGGCAAACTTCAGATCGCCAAGATGAACGTCGACGAAAACCGTGACGTGCCGGCCAAATTCGGCATCCGCGGCATTCCCACCCTGATGATCTTCAAAGGTGGTGAGCTTGCGGCCACCAAAGTCGGCGCCTTGAGCAAGGCCCAATTGACCGAATTCATCAACCAGCAACTGGCCTGAGTCCCGGCTTCAAGGCCAGCGCTTCCACGCTAGGTTTGGCCACCCTGTGGGGCCTGACACTGACCCGAGCGCCCTGCTTTGCCGAAACCCTGGTTTTTCCTGTCATAATTTGACAAATAGCTCTTGGTTACCCCCTAAGAGCATTTGAATACCGGCCTTGACCAGCCGGGTTAGAGTCACTTAAAGCCCATCGTCGGCTGGCTCGTCTTTCCATCCCCCCCGGTTTTTTCAGTTGAACACCACTTTGCAGGTGTTCCATTCACGCAGGTAACCCCATGCACTTAAACGAACTCAAGGCACTGCATGTGTCTGAAGTCCTCAAGCAAGCCGAAGCACTTGAGATCGAAAACGTCGGCCGCATGCGCAAGCAGG
>JBIKPY010000021.1:0-34529 GCA_044357185.1 Polaromonas sp. | reverse complement strand
CGCCTCGTCTTTGAACTCGAGGGCGTATTTCGTTCTCTGCATTTGCTTTTCTCCATTTCAGTTTTGACATCATATTTGTCTACTGATTTGGGGGAATACCAAACATCATGCGACCACTTGAAGTGCTGGTGTCCATGCCTTGCTGAAGAAACATCAGATCTACTTTCATAGACTGGAGATCGTTCAGCAGTTCAACTAGATTCTGTAACGAACGTCCTAGTCTGTCTATAGACCAAACCAGAATCAAGTCGAACTTACGTTGACTTGCTGCTTTCATCATTGCATCAAGTGCAGGTCGATCTGCCCTGCCCTTTGCACCTGAAATTCCAGTGTCAACGAACTCTGTGACGATTGTGTATCCACATCTCTCTGCGACTACACGAAGTTCTATCAGTTGGTTATCGCAAGTCTGTTTGTCAGTTGAGACTCTTGCGTAAATTGCGACTTTTTTCATGTGTCCTCCAAACGTGTTCTGTAGGAGGAGGAAGGTACGAGTCCTGGAGTGGACGGCAACCTGTGAATGTGTTTTGTCTACGTTTTAGACGCAAAAAAGCACATGAAAAAATCAAAAAAGTATAAAAGTCGTTGGTTTTATACTTTTAGACATAAAAAAAGCACTAACATCGCTGTAAGTGCTTGATTTAATTGAGGAATGTGGTGGGACGTGCGGGGGTCGAACCCACGACAAACGGATTAAAAGTCCGCTGCTCTACCAACTGAGCTAACGTCCCACTGATTCCTCTTCGATTCTTGACTTTATTAGCTTGTACGCCACTTAGCCAAGCCTTAGATTATAGCGTCATTTTTTCAGACGCTGACCCCCTGAAGCAACTTTATCGAGCAGCCAGCCTGCTGCGCAGAGGCCGAATGTTGCGGTCACGCTGACGACAGATCCGTAGCCGTGGCAGTTGAGGCTGCCGTCGCTGACAGCGCCCTCACCTGCTGCAGATTCGGCCAATTCAAGCACTGCATCAGGCTGCATCACAGGCTCGCGGCTGAACACGCAGGCCACGCCGACGCGACCAGTGCGAGATGCACCATGTGACTTGCGCAAGCGGTAACGCAGCTGCGCAAGCAGTGGGTCGTGCGTGACCTCGGACAAATCTTCAATTTCGACACGGTGCGCGTGCCGCTTGCCGCCGGCCGCACCTGCAGCAATAAAGTGGGCACCCTGCTCAAGCGCCCAGGCGGCCATGGCGGTTTTGGCACGCACCTGGTCACAGGCATCGAACACCGCCAGGGGCATGCCATTGCTCTGCTCAAATCCAGCAATTTGCGGCCAGTTGTCAGCGTCTACGAACTCGTCTACGGCATGAACCTGGCACAGCGGGTTGATCAACGCAATGCGCTGGCGCATGGCCTCCACTTTGGACTGGCCCACACTGGGCTCAATGGCATGCACCTGACGGTTGATGTTGGACTCGGCGATATGGTCCAAGTCAATCAGCGTGAGTTTGGCTAAGCCGCTGCGGGCCAGTGCCTCTGCCGCCCAGGAGCCAACGCCTCCTAAACCGACCACCACAGCGTGCGCGCTGAGAATGCGCTGTGCGCCTTGAGCGCCGTACAAGCGGGACAGACCGCTGAACCGGCGCTCCATGTCTGCAGTCTCGGGCTGGCGCCCGCTCATCAAAGGCTGCGCTCTAGGCGCCACATCTGGTTTTTGAGACCGCCCACAGCGCCGGCCAATATGGCCGCCAAGGCGACAAAACTGGTCAAGCTCAGCGTGGAAATACCCGACAAGCCCTGGCCGACCGTGCAGCCCATGGCGACCACACCGCCTACGCCCATGAGAACAGCGCCGACCAGGTGGTTGGCCGTGTCTTCCGTGCCGCCAAAGCCTTCCCAGCGAAAGGTTTTCGAAGCCAGGGCTTGCAAGGCAGAACCAGTCACCATGCCCACCACGGAGATGATGCCGATGGTGATCACCTTGCTTTTGTCGCTGAAGAAAATCAACCAGTCCAGGCTGTAGGCCACGGGCGCTACAAAACTCAGTGACTCCGCCCTGCCGGAGTTGGTGGCCAGGAAAACGGCCTCTAAGGTTTCAGGATGCTCTGCGACAAATCCCATATGGCCACTGAGCCACCACATGGCCGTGATGATGGCGCCGATGCCGATACCCGCCAATAAATTGTTTGCGTTTGCAAAATCACGCCCCGTTAGCGCCCAAACCATCAGGCCCAGACCCAACAGCAGCCCCAGAACAAGCGCTGCGATGGAAGGGTCTAAGCCAGCGGCATTGGCCAGCCATTGGCCCAATGTGGCAGATTGTGGGAAGTCAATGGACACACTGTCCACAGTCGATACGCGCAGCACGGCGGTGATGCCCTTGAGGGTGGCAAAAGACGCTACACCCATCACGACAAACACTACCAAGGACTTGAGGTTGCCGCTGCCGATGCGTACCAGGGTCTTGCTGCCACAACCCGAGGCCAGCACCATGCCAAAGCCGAACATCAAGCCGCCTACCAGTGCAGACAACCAGATAAAACGGTTGGAAGCATAAAGAACTTTGGTGGGGTCCAGCAAGCCGGCAGCGGTCAAACCCGCAAAGCCCAGCATGGCCACACCGATGGCCAAACCCCAAACGCGCATGCGGGTCCAGTCGCCCATGCTGACAATGTCGCTCACCGCCCCCATGGTGCAAAAATGCGTGCGCTGCACGATGAAACCGAAAAGGCAAGATAAGCCGAAAGCGGCCCACAAGAGCTGTGAATTGAGAGATTGAAGTGCAGCGATGTCCATGCCGGCATTTTAAAGCCGGAATAAGCAGGCCGGCTCTACTTCAGTTTGGCCAAACGCGCCTTGGCCAAAGATGCTGCTTCTGATTCGGCATAAGCTTTGACGAGTTCCTCCAGCGTTTTGCGTGAAGCTTTAGGGTCCTTGAGCTCCAACTGGCAGTTGGCGATCGACAGCATGGCCTCTGGGGCTCGAAGGTGAGCAGGCGAAGCGCTGACAAGCGCCCTGTACTGATTCAAAGCTTCTTTGTAGTTGCGCTGGGAATAGTGCAAATTACCCAGCCAGAAAAGCGCTGAAGGCTGGTATCCGCTGGAGGGGTAGCGGCGGACAAATTCGTTAAAAGCCGGCAATGCTTGCGCAAAGTCTCCCTTGCGCATGGTGGCCAGGGCGCTATCGTATTCGCGGATTTCGGCCGGCAGGGCCATGAACTCCAGACCATCCACGCTGACTTTCGAAGGCTCTAGCCGCTTGAAGCGGTCTTCAGTGCCTTGAACAATGTCTTTTTGAAACCGCTGTGCGTCTGCCAGGTCCCGGGCCAATTGCTCGCTTTTACCGCGCGAGTTCGCCAGTTCACTGCGCAGCCCCTCGATCATGTTGGAGAGCTCCAGCAAACTGCGGCGCAATTGCGTGAGCTGGGCATTGACTTGCTCAATTGACACAGCATTTTCAGTTTTGGCCGCGAGCAACTGCTCAGCGCTTTGCTGCTGCATCTGCGCGCTTTGCTGCTGCATCTGCGCACTTTGCTGCTGAATCTGGGCACTTTGCTTCTGCAACTGGTCGACCTTCTGGCGCAAATCTAATATGGCGCGGCGGGCTTCGTCATCTTCAAAAAGCCCGGCCTGGGCCGAGCTGATACAAAGACAACACACTGCCGCAAAGACAGCTCTGAAGGCAAAAATAGGCATGGTTTGCAAAGCTTAGGTCCCTGGCTTCAGCGGTAATTCACTTCAGCACGACGGTTCCGGGCATATGCCTCTTCAGTGCTGCCGGTCTGAGCGGGCTTTTCTTCGCCCAGGCTGACGGCTTCAATCTGACTTTCAGCCACACCCAGCAATGTCATTGATCGACGGACTGCTTCAGCACGCTTTTGTCCCAGCGCGAGGTTGTACTCACGGCCACCACGCTCGTCTGTGTGGCC
This sequence comes from Polaromonas sp., assembly GCA_044357185.1. GTDB lineage: Bacteria > Pseudomonadota > Gammaproteobacteria > Burkholderiales > Burkholderiaceae_C > Polaromonas. The sequence goes on along the minus strand of JBIKPY010000021.1, from coordinate 30,655 downwards.
TTCAATGGCGATCTTGCGTGCAGTATTGCTTGTCAAAAAGCGTGAGTGCGCGTCCACCGCTGATTGAAACTCAGGGCGAATGCTGAAACTGTCATAGTCAAAGTAAATGACGCGGGCAACACCGGCCGGGCCGGCAGCAGCACTGTCAGCACTGCGGATTTCAACGGGGGCGACAGCACGACCCGCTGCGCTGGGCGCAAGTGCTGGCGCAGGCGCAGGCGCTGGCGCTTGGCTGACTGCGGTAGGTGCACCGCCTCGATCCTCCACGGCAACGTCATTTAGCTTGACATTGGAGCCGCAACCCACAAGCGTGAGCGACAGCGTTAAGGCAGACAACAGGGAAAAGTGCACTTGTTTCATAAAAACCTCTCAAAAAAACCTAAGAAAAATTGAACTCAACGCGTAAATGGCCCCCAGTCAGGCTCACGGATATCCCCGACCGCACCCGTCAAACGGGCTTTGACTTTACCGTCCAGGGTGCTTGTCATCAAGGCCTCGCGACCTTGCTGCTGTGTTGCATACAAAATAAGCCTGCTGTTCGGCGCAAAACTCGGGTTCTCATCGGCACTGGTGTCGGTGATGGCTGTACTCACGCCACTGGCCAGGTCCATCACATACAGTTTGAAAGCACCGCCAATGCGCGAGATGTAAGCCATCCAGCGACCGTCCGGGCTCAGGGCCGGTGAAATGTTGTAGTTGCCCGTGAAAGTCACGCGCTGCGGATTGCTGCCATTGGCCGCCATTTTGTAAATCTGAGGGGCACCACCACGGTCGCTGACAAAGTAAATGCTTTGACCATCGGGGGTGTAAGTTGGCTCGGTGTCAATGCTGGAGGACTGGGTCAGGCGGCGCGGTTCACCGCCGTTGACATCCATCGCATAAATTTGCGAACCGCCATCGCGGCTGAGCGTGGCCACCAGTTGACGGCCGTCAGGCGACCAGGCAGGCGCACTGTTCGAGCCCTTGAAGTTGGCCAGCAAACGCCGTTTGCCGGTCGCCACATCGTGCGAATAAATAACCGGTTTACGCGACTCAAACGAAACATAAGCCAGCTGAGCGCCCGTCGGCGACCAGGATGGCGAAATAATCGGCTCAGGGCTGATCAGCGCCGACTGAGCGTTCTCGCCGTCAGAGTCGGCAACCCATAAATTAAAGCGCGTTCCGGACTTGGTAACGTAGGCAATGCGGGTGGCAAAAATGCCCTTTTCACGCGTTAGCTTTTCGTAAATGAAATCAGCCACGCGGTGAGCAGCCAGTCGCAGGTCAGCGGCTGACACCACATGGCTTTGGCCACCCAGGTCCTGACTGCGAACCACATCCCACAATCGCACACGCACATCAAAACGGCCATCTGCCAAAAGCGTGATGCTGCCGGTCGCTACTGAGTCGGCACCGCGTTGACGCCACATGCCAGCATCAAGCCGTGTGTTTTCGTCGGCTTTCAGGCCTTCTGCGTCAACAGCTCGAAACATACCGCTGCGTTCAAGATCAGCACGCAAAATCGCACTGATTTTTTGGGGTGCCTGCGCTTCGCCGGTAAACAGTGGCAAGGCAATGGGCAACTGAGTCAGTCCAACACCGGAGACTTCAACCCGAAATTGCGCCCAAGACGGTAGGGCCGTGAAACCCATCAGGCCTGCGGCAGACAGGACCTTCAGTGCGGCGCGCCTTTCAAAATTAGCAAAACTCAAGTCATTTTTCACGTTGTCGGCCCGGGCTGTCGTTGAAGATTGCATTTTGCACCTTGTGCATCACCGCCAATGGTAACAAGTCACGAGGACACCTATCCAGCCCTTTCATGGGCAAATACACCTAGTTTTGAAGAAATTACAGGTCTGCCGACGGCCCTGGAACATCCCTGATAATCCATTTCATCGCGCAACCGCCAAGATTTCTGGCCATCCAACCCGATTGGTTTCCTTTTTATAAGCGCCTGGCCTTTGACTAAATCTTCAACACCGCCTCAGAAGCCTCTTCTGCGCAGCGCCGGTCTGCGCAGCAGCTTCAAAAGGCTCTGGCCTTTTTTCAGTGCGTCTAAGTCAGGCTGGGCAGTGGCCATCGCGGCAACCGTGCTGGGCTCAGCGACTGAGCCAATGGTGCCGGCCTTGCTCAAGCCTTTGCTGGACCGCGGTTTCAAAGCAGACGGCAACTTAGACATCTGGCTGGTCCCCTTTTTCCTGATGCTGCTGTTTGGTGCGCGTGGCTTGACGGCCTTTGTCGCCCAGTTCGGGCTGGCCAGGGTCACCAACCTGGGCTTGCAAAAACTGCGCGCTGCCATGTTTGACAAACTGCTGAGCGCCAAGCTGGCCCTGTTCACCGATGAAAGCTCCAGCGCCATTGCCAACACGGTGGTCTACGAAGTGCAAAACGGCTCGCACCTGCTGGTGAACGCCGTCATGCGCTTGGCCCGCGATGTGTTGAGTGTGCTCGCCCTCGTTGCCTACCTGCTCTACCTCAACTGGAAACTGACGCTGGTGGTCGGCCTGATGTTTCCAGCAGTTATTGTCGTTGTGCGCGTACTGTCCAAACGACTTTACCGGCTGACCAAAGAAAGTCAGCGCGCCACCGACGAATTGGCTTATGTGGTCGAAGAAAACGTCCTGGCGCACCGGGACGTGCGGCTTCACGGGGCGCAGACAGTGCAAGCCGGGCGCTTTCATCTGCTCAGTGTTTCATTGCGCAACCTGTCTATGAAGTCAACCGTCACGCATGCAGGGATGAGTGCGCTGACGCAGCTGATGGCGGCCGCAGCACTGTCGGCCGTGATTTCGATTGCCTTGATTCAAAGTGCCCAGGGCGCCACCACTGTGGGCAGCTTTGTGGCCTTCATCACCGCCATGCTGCTCTTGATTGCGCCCATCAAAAGTCTGTCTGATGCCGCCACGCCAATCACGCGCGGCCTGGCTGCATTAGAGCGCGGCGTGCATCTGCTGGATTTGATTGAAGACGAAAGCAGCGGCAGTTTCAAGCTGGCGCGGGCCTCAGGCGATATCCGCTTTGAAGGCGTCAGCCTGCGTTACAAAGACGATGCTGCAGCGGCGCTGGAAGACATCAGCCTGCGCGTTCAACCTGGCGAGACAGTGGCCATAGTTGGCACCTCCGGCTCAGGAAAAAGCTCTTTGGTTAACTTGCTGCCGCGATTTAGAGACCCTAATGCGGGCCAGATTCTGCTCGATGGTGTGCCCCTGCAAGACTGGAACCTGGGTGCATTGCGATCGCAAATTGCATTTGTCAGCCAGCACGTGGTCATGCTCAATGACACGATTGCCAGCAATGTCGCACTCGGTCAAGAGTTAGACCGCCAGAAGGTGATAACTTGCCTGCAAGCTGCCAACCTCGAGAAATTCATCGCAGAACTGCCGCAAGGCATAGACACCTTGTTGGGTCATAACGCCATGCAATTGTCGGGCGGACAAAGGCAAAGGCTGGCTATTGCCCGCGCGCTGTACAAGGATGCACCGATTTTGATTCTGGACGAGGCCACCTCTGCGCTGGACACAGAGTCAGAGCAGGCTGTGCAACAAGCCATTGAGCGTCTTACGCTGAGCCGGACATCGCTGATCATTGCGCACCGCTTGTCAACCATCCAACATGCTGACCGCATCATCATGCTCGATGGCGGCCGCTTGATTGAGTCCGGCACACACGCTCAGTTGCTGGCTCAGGGCGGAGCTTACAGCCACCTCTACAAGCTGGGCTTTAGCAATGATGACGCAAAGGGTCAAAGCAGCACAATGTCGTAGTGCTCTTGGGCCATGGCAGCTTCGGACTGCAGCGAAATCGGTTTGCCGATGAATTCACTCAAGCCCGCCAGATGCTGGCTTTCCTCGTCTAAAAAGAGTTCTATCACTTGCGGCGAGGCCACCACCCTGAATTCACGCGGATTGAATTGCCGGGCTTCACGAAGTATTTCCCGCAAGATGTCGTAACTCACGCTGCGCGCCGTTTTGACGATGCCTTTGCCAGTACAAACAGCGCAAGGCTCGCAGAGTTGATGCGACAGCGACTCACGCGTGCGCTTGCGCGTCATCTCAAGCAGCCCTAAGGCAGAAAAGCCATTGACCGTTGTCTTGATGCGGTCACGCTCGAGCTGCTTTTTAAACTCGGCCAGCACCGTGTCACGGTGGTTATCCCGCAGCATGTCGATGAAATCCACAATGACAATGCCGCCCAAGTTACGCAGCCGCAGTTGCCTGGCAATGGCTTGTGCAGCCTCGAGATTGGTCTTGAAGATGGTCTCTTCTAAATTGCGCGCACCCACAAAACCACCGGTGTTCACATCCACCGTGGTCAAGGCTTCAGTCTGGTCAACAACCAGGTAGCCGCCGGACTTGAGTTCAACGCGACGACCGAGTGCGCGGGCAATCTCTTCGTCAATATTGAATAAATCAAAGATGGGTCGCTCGCCTGTGTAGAGCTGTATTTTGGAGCGGGTGGCCGGCATGAACTCTTCAGCAAAAGCTTTCAATTGCTCAAATTGCTCGCGCGAGTCAACGCGAATCGACTGGGTTGACTCTGAGGCCACGTCGCGCAGCACCCGCTGTAGCAGGTTCAGGTCCTGGTGCAACACCGAGCTTGGCGGCAAGCGCAAGGAGGCCTCTTTGATGCGCGCCCAGGTTTTGCGTAAATAAAAAATATCCTCGCCAAGCTGTGCATCGCTGGCATCTTCTGCGTTGGTGCGCAAAATAAAGCCGCCACCGGCTTCACCGGCCAGCGCTTGCAGGCGTTCGCGCAGTTCTTCGCGCAGCTTGGGCGCTATTTTTTGGGACACGCCAATGTGTTGGTCTTGCGGCAGAAAAACCAGCAGCCGCCCTGCAATGCTGATTTGCGCAGTCAGACGGGCGCCCTTGGTGCCAATCGGGTCTTTGAGCACCTGAACCATCACGGCCTGACCCACAAAAAGCTGTCTTTCAATCGGTTCCTGCTGGCTGGCTGCAGGTGCATGCCCTTTGGCAGCTTCGTTATCGGCGTGCCGGTGGTTGATGCTGCTCATGAGGTCTGCTACGTGCAAAAACGCAGTGCGGTCCAAGCCGATGTCAATGAAGGCGGACTGCATGCCGGGCAAGACCCGGACAACCTTCCCCAGGTACACATTACCAACAAGGCCGCGCTCGAGCGAGCGCTCGACATGCAACTCTTGCACGGCGCCGTGCTCCACCACGGCGACCCGGCTTTCCTGAGGGGACCAATTGATCAAAATTTCTTGCGGCATGGGTATCGTGTTGATTTAAATTTTCAAACCGGCAGCGCGCAACAACTGAGCGCTTTCGTGCAATGGCAAACCCATGATGCCTGAATAGCTGCCGCTGATGTGCGTGATGTGCATGGCCGCTTGACCTTGCACCGCATAAGCGCCGGCCTTGCCCAGAGGCTCACCGGTGGCCACATAAGCCTTGATCTGGGCCGGCGACAGGGCTGCAAAACTGACGCGGGACACACTCAGGGCCTCGCGGGTCTGACGGCCCTGCTGCACGGCCACTGCCGTCAGCACACGGTGCGTGCGGCCGGCTAAGGTAGTGAGCATGCGGCGGGCATGGCCGGGGTCTGCCGGCTTGCCGAAAATTTCCCGCCCCAGAGCGACCGTGGTGTCCGAACACAGCACTGGCGCAGCAGGCAAGCCACGGCGCTTCATACGCGCCACCGCCGCGTCTAACTTGAGCCGGGTGACCCGTTGAACATAAGCCGCAGGCGCCTCCCGCCCATGAACTTCTTCCAAAGCTTCCGCGTCTTCGTCGGGGTCAGGCAAAAGCAATTCAAACGCCACGCCAAGTTGCGCCAGCAACTGTGCACGGCGCGGACTCTGCGAAGCCAAGTAAATAAATTCAGGCATAAATGCTATTGTCAGGTCAGCGCAAAGGCCAGATTTTCCGCCGGGCCGCCCCAAGGGAAATCACGCCCCCTCGGGGGGCAGCGAACCACACGCAGTTGGGAGCGTGGGGGCAAGGTCTACTCTCGATGGTAAGGATGGTTCACCGTAATACTCCAGGCGCGGTACAGCTGCTCGATGAGCAAAACACGCACCATGGCATGCGGCAAGGTCAGGTCCGACAGGCGAATGCGCTCATGGGCTGCTTGCTTGAAGGCCGGGTCCAGCCCATCGGGCCCACCAATGACGATAGCGACGTCTCCTCCTTCGCGCTGCCAGACAAGCAGCTTGTCGGCCAGCGCCATGGTAGTCACGGACGTGCCACGCTCGTCGAGCGCGACGACGCGCATGCCTTTGGGTATGACGGCCTCAATGCGGGCGCGCTCGGCGGCCAGCAGGTTTTCCAGGGTCTTGGAAGCGCGGGCCTCGGTCTTGACCGCCTTCAGCTCGACCTTGATTTCAGGCGGAAATCGTTTGGCGTAATCGTCGTAGGCGGTTTGCGCCCAATCTGGCACACGTTGACCGACCGCGACAATTAGCAGTTTCATGCGCTCCGGGTGGCTTTCTTGGCGGCAGGCTTTTTAGTCGCAGCTTTTTTGGCAGCCGGTTTTTTCAAAGCGGCCGTCTTCGCGGCCAGGGTCTTGGGTGCTGCAGTTTTGGCGGCAAGCTTGGTCGCCGGCTGGACAATAGTTTTGGCAGGTGCACGCTTGGCAGCGGGTGCTTTGGCAGGTGCTGCAACCGATTTGGACACTTTACGCGCAGCCGGCTTGGCTGACTTGGCACTGGCTGGTGCCGGCTCGCCGCTGGCACGGCCGGCTTTTCTGGCGGCATTGCGTGCGGCGGTGCGTGCCGCTGTACGACCACCCGGGGCTTGAGCGACTTCAGCCTCGGCAGCGGCCAACGCAGCAGCGCGGGAAGCTTTGGAGACAGGCGCTGCAGCGCCAAGTTTGAGCTTGACCGGCTTGTCCCCCCAAAGCTCTTCAAGGTGGTAGTACTGGCGGATGGTGGGTTGCATGATGTGCGCAACAGCAGCGCCACAATCGACGATGATCCATTCGCCGTTATCTTCACCTTCAATGCGGGGCTTGCCAAAACCTGCCTCACGCACAGCATCGCGAACGCTGGCGGCCAGCGCCTTGGTCTGACGGTTGGATGTCCCGGAAGCGACGATCACCCGCTCAAACAAAGAAGTAATGTGCTCTGTATCAAAGACTTGAATGTCCTGCGCCTTGACATCCTCCAGGCCATCGACGATGGCGCGCTGAAGTTTTTGGATATTTTTAGATGCGCTGGTGTGGGTATCGTTCATGCAATGTTGCTCAAGGGGTAATAGGGCTGCTCTGATAGAGCCGGTGCTGGGAAATATAAGCCGCCACATCCTGTGGGATCAGGCCTTGCAAGTCGTCCTGGACACGGCCAGAATCACGGTCCTGGGCCGCTAATCGCAGGCGGATTTCGGTCGCACTGACTGGCATGGCGGGAAATTCCAGGGGCAAAAAATCAGGCAAAGCGGACGGACGATCGACCGGATGAGCTGACTTGCCACGCTGCGGCAGACGTTGTGCTACACAAACTGTAGCTATCTTAAGTATATCCTGCCACCTGCGCCACTGATTGAATGCAGCCAGCTGGTCACCGCCGATCACCAGAAAAAGAACACTGCCCGCTTGCTCCGCCATCAAGGCCTCGAGCGTGTCAATGGTGTAGCTTGAGCCTTCACGGCGCAGCTCGCGGTCATCAACAATCACGCCGGGCAGCCGGGAAAAAGCAAGCGTCGCCATTGCCATGCGGTGATCAGCCGGGCTTAGTGGGCGACTCTTGTGCCAGGCAAAGCCTGTTGGAATAACCCTGAGCTCGTCCAGCTGAAGCTGAACTATGGCGGCAGCCGCCAAGGCGACATGAGCGCAATGCGGTGGATCAAAGGCACCGCCAAAAACGCCAATCCGTCTGGGCAAGGCCGGGGCAATAAGCTGACTCAAACCCAGTCCCTGCGCACCAGGAAGTCACGCGTCAAAGCCGCTTCAGCACACTCCGGCGGGTCTTCGCGTCGATAGGACCAGCTGCACAGCGGCGGCATCGACATCAGGATAGATTCAGTACGGCCACCCGATTGCAGCCCGAAATGCGTACCCCGGTCCCACACCAAGTTGAACTCGACATAGCGCCCGCGACGGTAGAGTTGAAAGTCACGCTCGTGTTGGCTGTAGGGCGTGCTCTGCCTGGCCTCCACGATGGGCATATAGGCTGCCAAGAAGGAATTGGCCACGCTTTGCAGCATCTCAAAACTGCGCTCCATGCCCAGTTCGTTGAAATCATCAAAGAAAACTCCGCCTATGCCGCGTTGTTCCTGCCGGTGTTTCAAGCAGAAGTATTCGTCGCACCAAAGCTTAAAGCGCGGGTACTTGTCTTCCCCGTAAGGTGCCAAAGCGTCCTTGCAGACCCGGTGAAAATGCACTGCATCTTCTTTGAATGCGTAATAAGGCGTGAGGTCCATACCACCGCCGAACCAGCAAACCAGCTCGCCCGAGGCGGGCGTGGCAGCGATCATGCGCACGTTCATATGAACCGTTGGCACATAGGGGTTACGAGGATGGAAAACCAGCGAAACGCCCATGGCTTCAAAGGGGGCGCCTGCCAACTCGGGGCGGTGCTGGGTGGCAGAAGGCGGCAATGAAGCGCCGCGCACATGCGAAAAACCACAACCCGCACGCTCGAACACCTTGCCCTGCTCGAGAATTTGCGTCAGGCCATTGCCTTGGAGCGGCTCGCCGGGTGCTTTTTCCCAGGCATCAGCCACAAAACTGCTGCCATCTAAAGCCGCTACGGCAGAAGTGATGCGCTCTTGCAAACCCAGCAAAAAAAGCCGGCCGGCTTGCGCAGAGATTGTGTTCATGATTTTTTCTCCTGCTCCAAGAGTTGGATGGGCGCAGCCTGCCCGGGTCTGTAGCCGCGTACACCTTCGTAGACGAGTGCAATGTCTTGCATGTCTTGCACAGTGTCACCGCTCAATTGCATATAGTGCCTGAGCACCAGGGTTTTTTTAGAATAATCAAGCGAAGCCAGAGCCAAAGGTACGCCAGCTTCCAAGGCGACCCGGTAAAAACCGCTGCGCCAACCCGGCTGGTAACTGCGCGTTCCTTCCGGCGACAAGGCTAGCCAGAAATAACTTGACTCCGCTTTTTTGCGTTGGATCAAGGCCACCATTTGCGCGACCACGCCCGAAGCTGCTTTGCGCATGAGCGGTACACCGCCCAGCCAGCGCAGCCAGCGGCCGAATACGGGGATGGTAAATAGAGAATCCTTGGCCCAGAACTTCACCTCAATGCCCATGGCCCATTTGAGCAGCATGGCCACCGGAAAATCCCAGTTGGAGGTGTGCGGGTACAGGATTGCCACGCCTTGCAAAGCGGGCAAGCCCTGAAAGTCGATTTTCCAGCCCATCCAGCGCAGCAGCTCACGGGCGATGCGGCTGCCCTGAAACTTAACCGGCATGGTCTGGTCTATCTTCACAAGGCCGGTGCGAACAGAAGAGTTTTCGAGCATCAGGATTTGATGGCCCTAAAGCCAATGTCAGTGCGGAACTGCGCGCCCGCAAAAGCGATGACGTCGGCGATTTCATACGCACGCTTCTGGGCTTCCTTGACCGTGTGCCCCAGCGCGGTCACGCACAGCACGCGGCCTCCTGCGCTCAGCACCTCCCCTTTGCCGCCCTGCCCAGGCGGCGGCGTCACGGTGCCGGCATGAAAAACCATGGCATCGGCCTGCTTCAAACTGTCTAAGGACGGCAGGCCCGTGACGAGGTCGCCCTTGCGCGGGTTCAGCGGGTAGCCATGCGCCGCCATCACCACACCCAAAGCGGGGCGGCGGTCCCAGTCCAATTCGATCTGATCAAGCTGGCCCGAGGTAGCAGCCATCATCACGTCAAACAAATCAGACTTCAAGCGCATCATGATCGGCTGGGTCTCGGGGTCACCCATGCGGCAGTTGAATTCCAGTGTTTTGGGCTGTCCCTGAGCATCAATCATGAGGCCGGCGTACAAAAAACCAGTGAAAGGAATGCCGTCTTGCGCCATGCCTTTGATGGTGGGCAAAATGATCTCGCGCATCGCACGGGCATGGATTTGCGGTGTGACCACCGGGGCCGGAGAGTAAGCGCCCATGCCACCGGTGTTGGGGCCGGCATCACCGTCAAGCAGGCGCTTGTGGTCCTGGCTGGTGGCCAGCGCCGTGACATTTTTGCCGTCGCACATGACGATGAAGCTGGCCTCTTCACCTTGTAAAAACTCTTCAATCACAACGCGAGCGCCGCCCGCATTGTGTGTCACGCCCAAGGGGTTGGTGCCGGTCTCAGGGGCCAGCATGAAGTCAATCGCCTCATGCGCCTCGGCCAGCGACATGGCCACCACCACGCCCTTGCCGGCGGCCAGCCCGTCCGCCTTGACCACAATGGGTGCGCCTTTGAGCTTGACATAGGCATGCGCGGCCAGCGGGTCGCTGAAGGTTTCGTAATCCGCTGTTGGAATGCCGTGACGCTTCATGAAGGCCTTGGAAAAAGCCTTGGAACTCTCCAGCTGCGCCGCAGCCCGGGTGGGACCGAACACCCTCAGACCGTGGGCGCGGAATTCGTCCACGATGCCGGCGGCTAAGGGCTGTTCGGGGCCGACCACCGTCAAGGCAATTTTTTCTGACTGCGCCCAGCCGCGCAAAGCCTGTACATCCGTGATCGCGATGTTTTCAAGCCGGCTGTCGAGCGCCGTGCCGCCATTACCGGGGGCCACATAAACCGCCTGCACTTTGGGGGACTGGGCCATTTTCCAGGCTAGCGCATGTTCGCGGCCACCGCCACCCACAACCAAAACTTTCATTCAATTGCTTTCAATGTAGTGTGCTGACCGCTTACACGGTCGCCTTGCAGCCGGTCATGCAACAGAAATGGCTGCGTTATGAAAGACGTCCTGGGTGTCGTCCAGATCTTCCAGAATGTCAAGCAATCTTTGCATTTTGGCGGCATCGTCGCCCGTCAGATCAATCATGTTGTCAGCCCGCATGGTGACTTCAGCCATTTCCGGCGTTAGACCGGCAGCACTCAGCGCGTTTCTGACTTTTTCAAAATCCGTATAGGGCGTCAGAACCTCGATGGCGCCTTCATCGTCCGTGATGACGTCGTCAGCACCGGCTTCGAGAGCGACTTCCATGACTTTTTCTTCACTCACCCCGGGCGCAAAAATCAACTGCCCGCAATGCTTGAATTGAAAGGCCACAGAGCCTTCCGTGCCCATGTTTCCGCCGTGCTTTGAAAAAGCATGGCGCACCTCAGCCACAGTGCGCACGCGGTTGTCCGTCATGCAGTCGACGATGATGGCCGCGCCACCGATGCCGTAGCCTTCGTAGCGCACTTCCTCGTACTGAATACCTTCCAGGCTGCCGGTGGCCTTGGCGATGCCGTATTTAACGTTTTCAGCAGGCATATTGGCCGCCTTGGCCTTGTCAACGGCCAGGCGCAGACGCGGGTTGGTGCCCAAATCACCGCCTCCCATGCGGGCGGCAACCATGATTTCGCGCATGACGCGGGTCCAGATACGCTGGCGTTTTTCATCCTGCCGGCCCTTGCGGTGTTGAATATTCGCCCATTTACTATGTCCGGCCACGAGAAGTCCTTCTCAAAGGGGTGAATTGATTTAATCTTGAGCGCATTTTACTTTTCGCCCACAGCTTGCCGGCGCAGTGGCCAAAAGATAGTTAAAACGCTCAAAAATCAAGCATCTGGCAGACTGACACCATGAACCCTTACCCAACAGCAAAACCCGCAGCGGCTGGCACCGGGGTGACCGTTGTCACCCAACCTCTGGTGCAACACAAGCTCACGCTGATGCGCCGTAAGGACGCCAGCACCAGCACCTTTCGCACCTTGCTCAATGAACTGAGCATGTTGATGGCCTATGAAGTCACGCGCGATATGCCCGTGCAGCTGGTGGACATCGACACCCCGCTCGAGGCCATGCAAGCGCCCATGATTGACGGCAAAAAACTGGTTTTTGTGTCGATTCTGCGGGCCGGTAACGGCATCTTAGAGGGCATGCTCAGCGTGGTACCTGGCGCCCGGGTCGGTCATATCGGGCTGTACCGCGACCCCCAAACCCTGCAGGCTGTGGAGTACTACTTCAAAATGCCCCAGGACATGCAAGCGCGCGATGTGTTGGTGGTGGACCCGATGCTGGCCACAGGCAATTCAGCCGCGGCAGCGATCTCGCGTCTCAAGCAACTCAAGCCCAGGTCCATCAAGTTTGTGTGTCTGTTGACCTGCCCCGAGGGTATTGCCGCGCTGCAAAAAGCCCACCCGGATGTGCCGATTTTTACCGCCGCCATTGACCGCCAGCTCAATGAACACGGCTACATCCTGCCGGGGCTGGGCGATGCAGGAGACCGTATTTTCGGAACTCAGTAAGCCCGCTTGCGCCCTGGCTTGGTCTTGGCTTGATCCATCGCAAATGGGGGGCACAGTGCCTGAGCGAAAATAGCAACTTGCTTTTGACAGGCTTAAAAGGCACAAACCGAGAACGCCCCCACAGACCATGTCCGAATTCCTGACTGCCGCTCTTTACAAATTTGTCGATCTGCCCGACTTCGCGCAACTGCAGGCCCCCTTGCAGGTCTTTTGCGAAGCGCATGATGTCCGGGGCACGCTGCTGCTGGCCACCGAAGGCATTAATGGCACCATTGCCGGCCCGCCGGCCGGCGTGCGGGCGGTGCTGGCGCATTTGCGCGCAGACCCACGGCTGGCCAGCCTGGAGCACAAAGAGGCGGTCTGCAACAAAGCACCTTTTTACCGCATGAAAGTGCGACTCAAGCGCGAAATAGTCACCCTGGGCGTTGAAGGCATCAACCCCAACCGAATGGCTGGACAGTACGTCAAGCCCCAGGACTGGAACGCCTTGATCCAAAACCCCGAGGTCGTCCTGATCGACACCCGCAATGACTACGAAGTCGCTATCGGCAGCTTTGAAGGCGCCATCAACCCTGGCACAAGCAGCTTTTCAGAACTGCCTCAATGGGTCGAAAAAGAAATGGGCCCGAACGGCTGCCTGCAAGAAAAAAACGGCAAAAAGCCCAAAGTCGCTATGTTTTGTACAGGCGGCATACGCTGCGAAAAATCTACTGCATTCATGCGGACCATGGGATTTGAGGAGGTTTACCACCTCGAGGGCGGCATTTTGAAATACCTGGAAACCGTTCCGCAAACGCAAAGCAGCTGGCAGGGTGAATGCTTTGTGTTTGACGAGCGCGTCTCGGTAGATCACCAACTGCAGCCAGGTCATTTTGAGCTGTGCAGATCCTGCCGCGACCCGGTCAGTGCCGAGGACAAACTCTCGCCGCAATATGTGCAAGGTGTGAGTTGTCCGGGCTGCCACGACAAAACCAGCGAAGAACAAAAAGAAGGCTTTCGTGAACGCCAGCGGCAGATCGCCTTTTCCCAACAACGCAATGAGCGGCACATCGGCATCAAGCGCGGCCTGGCTGCCAGGCCTGACAAAACTTGAAGATGCCTGACGCACTACCGGTTTTGTATTCATTTCGCCGCTGCCCTTATGCCATGCGGGCCAGGCTGGCACTGGCTGTCAGCGGCCAAATCTGCGAACTGCGGGAGGTCGTGCTCAAAGCCAAGCCGGCAGAATTACGGGCCGTCTCACCCAAAGCCAGTGTGCCTGTGCTGGTGTTAGCAAATGGCGAGGTGATAGACCAAAGCCTGGACATCATGCGCTGGGCCCTTAGCCACAGTGACCCCGGGCAGTGGCTGCCAAAGGCGCCACAGGCGACGCAAGTTCTGGCGATCATCGAAGACTGCGAGCAGACCTTCAAGCAGCACCTGGACCGATACAAATACCCGGGCCGCTACGCTGGCGCAGACCCGCTGGCGCACCGCAGTGCCGCAGCCGCTTGGTTAAGCGGTCTGGAGCAGCAATTGGCCGGTGCGGGCTGGCTTTTGGGTACCCAAGCCGGGCTGGCCGACATGGCCATTGCGCCTTTTGTGCGGCAGTTTGCCCAGACCGATACCGATTGGTTTGCGGCACAAGACTGGCCGGGCCTTCGCAGCTGGCTCAACGCTATCGTGAGCAGCGCGCTGTTTGACAGCGTGATGCACAAATACCCGCCCTGGCAAAACGGCGCGGACATCCTCGTGTTTAACCCGACCGGGCCAATCTAAAGGTCTGGCGCTTTCCCAAAAAGAAAAGCCCGCCGAAACGGGTTCAGCGGGCCTTCTAGGGTTTGAGTGGTTCAGTCAGCAGTCGCTTGCTCAGGCTCAGGCTTGGCTTTTCCTTCTTTCTTGGGCAGAGGCTGAATATCAAGCTTGACCTCGCCGGTCTCGACGCCCTTCTCGTCCTTGGTGACGTCCATGTCTACCGTCAGTCGACCGCCGTCGATCAGGCGGCCGAACAGCAGCTCGTCTGCCAGCGCACGTCGTATCGTGTCCTGGATCAGGCGCTGCATCGGGCGCGCACCCATGAGCGGATCGAAACCCTTCTTGCCCAGGTACTTGCGCAGCACATCGGTGAAAGTGACTTCGACTTTCTTTTCGGCCAACTGGGTTTCGAGTTGCAGCAGGAACTTGTCAACCACCCGCAAAATGACGGTTTCGTCCAGGGCCTTGAAGCTCACCGTGGCGTCCAGACGGTTGCGGAACTCCGGCGTGAACAAGCGTTTGATGTCGGCCATCTCGTCGCCGGCTTCGCGCGGGTTGGTAAAACCAATCGTGGACTTGTTCATGGTCTCAGCACCGGCATTGGTCGTCATGATAATGATGACGTTGCGAAAATCTGCCTTGCGCCCGTTGTTGTCCGTCAGCGTGCCGTGGTCCATGACCTGAAGCAGCACATTGAAAATGTCCGGATGGGCTTTTTCGATCTCGTCGAGCAGCAGCACGCAATGCGGCTTCTTGGTCACCGCTTCGGTTAGCAAGCCGCCCTGGTCAAAGCCCACGTAGCCCGGCGGCGCGCCGATCAGGCGGCTCACCGCATGGCGCTCCATGTACTCGCTCATATCGAAGCGAATCAGGTCAATGCCCATGATGTAGGCCAGTTGCTTGGCCGCTTCGGTCTTACCGACACCCGTGGGGCCTGAGAACAGGAAGGAACCGATAGGCTTGTCGCCTTTGCCCAAGCCGGAGCGCGCCATCTTGACGGCCGAAGCCAGCACGTCCAGCGCCTTGTCCTGACCGAACACCACGCTCTTGAGGTCGCGCTCCAGTGTCTTGAGTTTGCCGCGGTCGTCGTTAGAGACATTGGCGGGCGGAATGCGCGCGATCTTGGCGACGATTTCCTCGACCTCGGCTTTGGTGATGGTCTTCTTGCGCTTGGACACCGGCAAAATACGCTGAGCGGCACCGGCCTCGTCGATCACGTCAATCGCTTTGTCGGGCAGATGCCTGTCGTTGATGTACTTGGCGCTTAATTCGGCGGCCGCCTGCAAGGCGGCCACGGCATACTTCACGCCATGGTGCTCTTCAAAGCGCGATTTCAGGCCCTTGAGAATCTCAACGGTTTCCTGAACCGTGGGCTCGACCACATCAACTTTTTGAAAGCGCCGCGACAGGGCAGCGTCTTTTTCGAAAATGCCCCGGTATTCGGTGAAAGTGGTGGCGCCAATGCACTTGAGCTGACCCGAACTGAGCGCAGGCTTGAGCAAATTAGACGCGTCCAGCGTGCCGCCAGAGGCAGCGCCGGCACCGATCAGCGTGTGGATTTCGTCAATGAACAAGATGCCATTAGGCTTGTCCTTGAGAGACTTGAGAACGCCCTTGAGACGCTGCTCGAAATCACCGCGGTACTTGGTGCCTGCCAGCAAGGCGCCCATGTCCAGTGAGTAGACCTGCGCCTCAGCCAGAATCTCAGGCACATCTTTTTGCGTGATGCGCCAGGCCAGGCCCTCGGCAATGGCGGTCTTGCCGACGCCGGCTTCGCCTACCAGCAGCGGGTTGTTTTTGCGTCTGCGGCAAAGGATCTGGATGACACGCTCTACCTCGTACTCGCGCCCGATCAGCGGGTCGATCTTGCCCTCTTTGGCAAGCTGGTTCAGGTTTTGCGTGAACTGCTCGAGCGGCGAGGCTTTTTCTGTTTTTTCCGGGCTTTCTTCGTTTTCTGCAGCGCTTTCGCCAGCCTTGGTGGGCTCAGGCGGGTCGGTTTTCTTGATGCCGTGAGCGATGAAGTTCACCACATCCAGGCGCGTGACGCCCTGCTGATGCAGGTAGTACACGGCGTGCGAGTCTTTTTCGCCAAATATCGCCACCAACACATTGGCACCGGTGACTTCTTTTTTACCGTTGCCGGTGGACTGCACATGCATGATGGCGCGCTGAATGACGCGCTGAAAACCCAGCGTGGGCTGGGTGTCCACATCGTCGTTACCCGCCACCTGAGGCGTGTTGTCCTTGATGAAGTTGGCAAGGGACTTGCGCAAATCATCGACGTTGGCCGAGCAGGCACGTAACACCTCGGCGGCACTGGGGTTGTCAAGCAGGGCCAGCAGCAGGTGCTCCACGGTGATGAACTCGTGGCGCTGCTGCCGTGCCTCTACGAAGGCCATGTGCAAGCTGACTTCTAATTCCTGAGCGATCATGGATTTTCCTTTAGGGCTTGCGACTCAAATTTCAAAAGCAATTGTTCTATAGATTGGGGCATTTTTTACAATTCAACTGGCTCGCAAATACATTGCAGCGGATGACCGTTTTTACGTGCCGCTTCAGTGACCTGATCGACTTTGGTGGCAGCCACGTCCTTAGAGAATACGCCGCAAACGCCTTTTCCATCGAGATGGATCTTCAGCATAATCTGAGTGGCAGTTTCAAGGTCTTTGTTGAAGAATTCCTGGATCACAAGGACGACAAACTCCATCGGTGTGTAGTCGTCATTGAGCAAGACAACCTGGTACATCTGGGGTGGCTTGACCTTTTGAGTTCGGCGCTCCAAGACCACGGAGTTACCGCCTTGACCATCATCAGGCCGGGCAGGCTGGATGGAAGGTGTTGCAGCAGGGGCCGGGGCTTTGGGAAGTTTCGTTGCCATTAAATCATTCTAGCGAGCACCAGGACAGTTCTACAGGATATGGTCATTGCGGATGAAGTTCGTCATGAAAAACGGCTTGAATGTAGTTTAAAAGAATTAATACGGCGTATCGGCAAAATAAATTGTTCACAATGTCAACCAATCGGAACTGCTACCGTTATGAAGGTGTCTACTTATTTGAGTGGGCTTTTTTCCAATAACGTTACTAGGAAATTCAAAATGACCAAAACTCTCGCAATCCTGTTCGCCGGCCTGTTCGCTACTGCTACTGCTTTCGCACAAGCTCCTGCTGCTCCAGCCGCTGCTGCTCCTGCTGCCAAGAAAGAAGAGGCCAAGCCAGCCGCTAAGAAAGAAGAAGCCAAAAAGCCAGCAGCTAAAAAAGAAGAAGCCAAGCCTGCTGCTAAGAAAGAAGAAGCTAAGAAGTAATTCTTCTCTTCAGTCAAAGATGCCCGCCCTGCGCGGGCATTTTTTTGGCCTGTACTTTGCCGATGCCGATACGGCCCTTATCATCGAGCCCATGGTTAATTTCAAAGCTATTTTTTTCAACAGGCCATGGCACTTTGCCCTCTGCCTGAGCTTATGGACATCTGCTGCGGCCATGGCCCAGGACGAGCCCCAGCTCAAGCTTCAACGCACCATGCTCAGCGCCGGCATGTACCAGATCAATGCCCAGTTGGCTCTGACCCCCGAGCAGCGCCAGACTGGACTGATGTTTCGCAAAGAAATGCCGCAGTCTGAAGGCATGCTTTTCGTATTCGAGCAAGTCGCCCAGCAATGTTTCTGGATGCGCAACACCTTTTTGCCACTGACCGCGGCTTTTCTGGCCGATGACGGCACCATTGTGAATCTTGCCGATATGAAGCCGCAAAGTACGGATTCGCATTGCTCAGCGCAGCCGGTGCGTTATGTGCTGGAGATGAACCAAGGCTGGTTTGCCAAAAAAGGGCTGAAAGCCGGCTCTCGCTTGAGCGGCCCTCCATTCGAAGGCAAACGCTAAAGTCTGCATTCTTTGCTGCGCACTGAACTCCAACGTTAAAAAGCCGACCTCAGGTCGGCTTTTTAACGAGCGGCCCTCAAAGGGCCAGGCGAGCAAGATCAGGCGAAGTTGGCTTCCGCAAATTTCCAGTTCACCAGGTTGGACAAAAATGTCTCGACGAACTTGGGACGCGCATTGCGGTAGTCGATGTAATAAGCATGTTCCCAGACGTCCACTGTCAGCAGGGCTTTGTCTGCGCCGGTCAAAGGCGTGCCGGCCGGCCCGGTGTTGACGATGTCGACCGAACCATCCGGCTTTTTAACCAGCCAGGTCCAGCCAGAGCCGAAGTTGCCAACGGCCGATTTCACAAAAGCCTCTTTGAATGCTGCGTAGGAGCCGAACTTGGCGTTGATCGCCTGCGCCAGTGCACCGGCAGGCTCGCCGCCGCCCGCTGGCTTCATGCAGCTCCAGAAGAATGTGTGGTTCCAGACCTGGGCTGCGTTGTTGTAGACGCCGCCGCTGGATTTTTTGACGATTTCCTCAAGACCCATGGCTTCAAACTCAGTGCCCTTTTGCAGGTTGTTGAGGTTGACCACGTAAGCGTTGTGGTGCTTGCCGTGATGGTATTCGAAGGCCTCCTTGCTGTAATGTGGAGCAAGGGCGTCAATGGCGTAAGGCAGGGCTGGGAGGCTGTGTTCCATGGTGTTTTCCTAAAGAGTCAATGAACTGAAAGACGAGATATTGTAAAAAACTAAATCAAGGGGCGCTGATCAACGGTCAAATTAAGCTCACCGTCGGCCAGGGTAGCGCGCAAAGGCTGACCAACGCGGGTCTGCTCGACGCTGGTGATGGCATGACCCTGCGCATCGGCCAGCCAGGCATAACCTCGCTGAAGAATCCATTTCGGGTCTGTCGATTCCAGCCGGGCCTGTGCCCGCTCCAGGCGCTGGCGCTCTTGGCTGAAGGACAAAGCCAGGGCCTTGGGCAAACTGCGGGACAACACATCGATTCGACCCTTTTGCCCTTGCACAAGCAAACGCGTTGCGTGAGCCAGTCGCTGGCCTTGCAAAGCCAGTTGGGCCTGCTGACGGGCCAGCAGATGCGAAGGCTGGCAGACACGCGCGGCAGCACGGTCCAGCCGCTGGCTGCTGGCATCGAGCTGGCGGTCAACGGCACTTTGCAGCCTCAACCGGACAAGCTCCAGCGCCCGCAGCCAGACGTCTTGCGGCTGGGCGCAAAGTTCGGCGGCGGCAGTCGGTGTGGGCGCGCGCACGTCAGCGCAAAAATCAGCGATGGTGAAGTCGGTTTCATGGCCGACGCCGCTGATCACGGGTATCGGGCAAGCCACGATAGCGCGTGCCAGGGCCTCGTCATTGAAAGCCCAGAGGTCTTCCATGGCGCCACCGCCCCGCACCAGTAAAAGCACATCAACTTCAGCACGATGGACAGCTTTTTGGAGGGCCGCAAGCAATTCGCCAGGGGCTTGAAAGCCTTGCACGCTGGCCGGGTAAATCACCACACGGACATGGGGCGCACGCCGCATCAAGGTGCTGACCGCATCGTGCAAAGCAGCCGCACCCAAAGAAGTGATGATTCCAACAGAACGCGGCAGCAGCGGCAGCGTGCGTTTACGGGCGCTTTCAAACAAGCCTTCTAACTCGAGTTTGGCTTTGAGGCGGGCGAACTGTTCAAACCAATTGCCCTGCCCGGCCTCGAGCATGGATTCGACCACCAACTGCAACTCGCCGCGCGGCTCATAAACACCCAGCCGGCCGCGCACTTGAACTAACTGACCATCCCGGGGCAAAAAGTCGACCAGCGAGGCTGCCCGCTTGAACATTGCGCAGCGCACCTGCCCTTGTTCATCTTTAAGGTTGAAATAGCAGTGCCCGCTGGCAGCACGGGAAAAGCCGGCAATCTCACCCTTGACAGCCACCGGGTTAAAGCGCGCTTGCAGACTGTCGGCAATCGCCCGTATCAACGAGCCAACCGGCCACACCCGCACCGCAGGCGCTGATGCAGAGCCCTCCTCTGGCCGAGACTGATTGATCACTTGATCCATGGACTTGCGAAGTTGTTACAGATTCATGCGCCCGGGAAGTTAGGACGCAAGCTGTGGGCGCCCTGGATATGCAAGGGCCTAAGCCATAATTCACACCATTGAATTTACCGGGAGTCAGCGTTTGTTCTCGATCATACAAGCCGCGGGCTGGCCCATTTGGCCACTACTGGCATGCTCGGTATTGGCTTTGGCCGTGGTGATAGAGCGGTTTTTAAGTCTGCGCATTGAGCAGGTGGCCCCACCTAAGCTTGTCGGCGAGGCCATGTTGGTCTCACGCCTGGCCGTACCCTCCCAGGAGATCATTGCCCAGCTCGAGGCCAATTCAATGCTGGGCAGGGTGCTGGCGTGCGGCTTGCAAGCGCTCAGTAAAAATCCCCGATTGAGCGAAGATGACCTGCGTTCGACCCTTGAAAACGGCGGCCGGGAAGCTGCCCACGAACTCGAGCGCTACATGGCGGTGCTGGCCACCATTGCCTCTGCCGCACCGCTGCTTGGATTGCTGGGAACTGTGATTGGCATGATCGAAATTTTCAGCGCGCAAGGCACCGGTGTCGCCGGCACCGACAACCCGGTGCAACTGGCGCAAGGTATTTCGATTGCGCTCTACAACACGGCCTTCGGCCTGATGGTGGCAATTCCCTCACTGATTTTCTGGCGCTATTTCCGCGGCCGGATTGAAAGCTATGTGCTTCAGATGGAGCTTGCAAGCGAGAGGTTTGCACGCCACTTGAACAGCCTGCGCCAGTCGCCATGAAAGATTGCCGCTTCAATGTCAATGCGTGGAGGCCTGCGATATGAAGTTTCGCCAACGCCCGATTGACGAGCCTGAAATCAACCTCATCCCGTTCATTGACGTGTTGCTGGTTCTGTTAATTTTTTTGATGCTGTCAACCACGTACAGCAAGTACACGCAGTTGCAGATTCAGCTGCCCGTGGCCAATGCCGAAGCAGCCCGCAAGCGCCCGCAGGAAGTGGTGGTCGCTGTCAGCAGTGACGGGCGTTATGCCATCAACAAAACTGTGCTCAATGGACGCAGCCTGGACACAGTGACTGCGGCCTTGCGCGCAGCCAACCCCGGCGGACAGGAAACAGTGCTCATCATCAGCGCGGATGCGGCGGCCAGCCATCAGTCTGTGGTGCTGGTGATGGAGGCAGCCCGAAAAGCGGATCTTTCGCGCATTACCTTTGCCACCCAGAGCACTTCTTCAGGCAAGCGCTGAGCGGCAGGCAGTTAGAAACCTTGATGTCAGCCCTGACCCAAACCCTGCAGCGCGCCTGGATGGAGCGCGACTGGCTGGCACGCCTGCTGTGGCCGCTGTCCCGGCTTTACGGGGCGCTGTTTGTCGTCAGGAGATGGCTGTTTGAACACCATTGGCTGCGAAGCTACGCTGCGAACGTTCCTGTGGTGGTGGTGGGCAATCTGGTGGCCGGTGGCGCTGGCAAAACACCTCTGGTGATGGCCATGGTGCAGCACCTGCAGGCCGCAGGCCGACGTCCCGGCGTGGTCTCGCGCGGTTATGGACGGCTTGTCCAGACTTGCCAGGAAGTTCTGCCGGAGCTTTCAGCAGAATTGTGTGGCGATGAGCCGCTGTTGATCAAGCAGCGCACCGGCGCGCCGGTGTTTGTGGCCCGCCGCCGCAGCGATGCGCTGCAGGCCCTGCTGGCGGCCTATCCTGACACCGACCTGGTCATTTGCGACGACGGTTTGCAACATTACGCCTTGCGACGCGATCTGAACATTGCGGTCTTTGATGACCGCGGCATTGGCAACGGCTGGCTGCTGCCTGCCGGCCCGCTGCGTGAAGTCTGGCCTCAGCCCCGAAAGCCTTTGCAAACCAGGGGTCCCCAATCCGTAGCGCCAGTGCATCTGCTGCTGCACACAGGCCGTCAGCCTGCATTTGCCGGCTTCCAGTCCAACCGGAGTTTGGCGCACGAGGCGCTGGCCGCTGACGGCAGCCGGGTACCGCTGCAGAGCCTGCAAGGTGAAGACCTGACAGCAGTGGCTGCCATTGCCAACCCCGGCGTTTTTTTTGACATGTTGCGCCAGCAGGGCTTGACCCTCACTCGGACGCTGGCCCTGCCGGACCATGACGCAATGTCCGGCGCGCCCATTTGGGACCAGCGTCAGCGTCTTCTGTGCACTGAAAAAGACGCTGTCAAACTGTTTGCCCTCTACCCGCAAGCCGGCCTGATGTTGCTGGCTGTGCCTTTGGTCTTTACACCGGAGCCGGATTTTTTCAAGGCGCTGGACGAGCGCCTTCGCCCCCTGCTTTCTCCATTACCATCCAGCCATGGACACCAAACTTCTTGAACTGCTGGTCTGCCCCGTGACCAAAGGCCCGCTCGAATACCAACGCGACAAGCAAGAGCTGATCTCCCGCAGCGCACGCTTGGCTTATCCGGTGCGCGATGGCCTGCCCGTGATGCTCGAAAACGAAGCCCGCGCCCTGAGCGACGAAGAGCTCGGACTTTGAACTCGCCTTTCAGTACTACCGACAGCGAAGCCTTGCGGTTTACGGTTTTGATACCGGCCCGCATGGCTTCGACCCGCCTTCCGAACAAGCCCCTGGCCGATATCAACAGGCTTCCAATGGTCGTGCGGGTCGCGCAGCGTGCCGCGCTGAGCAGCGCCGCCCAGGTGGTGGTGGCCACAGACAGCCCGGTGATCGTTCAAGCCTGTGAAGAGCATGGCGTGCGCGCAGTGCTCACGCGAGCCGATCACCCCAGCGGCAGCGACCGCCTGGCCGAAGCTTGTACGCTGCTGGGCTTGCACGCTGACGAGGTGGTGGTCAATGTTCAGGGCGACGAACCGCTGATCGACCCGGCCCTGATCAACGCCGTGGCCAGGCTGCTACAAGATCGCCCGGACTGCGCCATGAGCACGGCAGCGCATGCCATCGACCAACTGGCCGATTACCTCAACCGCAACATTGTCAAAGTCGTTCTCGATTCACGCAACACCGCGCTTTACTTCAGCCGCGCACCCATCCCCTTAGGCCGCGACTTTGAGGGCACCGCCTGGTGGCAGGCATCCAGCATGCCGCCGCCACTGCGGCATGTGGGCATTTACGGCTACCGCAGCGGGTTTTTGTGCGAGTTTCCGACCCTGCCGCAGGCGCCCATTGAGCAACTCGAATCCTTAGAACAGTTACGCGCACTTTGGCACGGTCACCGCATCGCGGTACACATCACGCAAAATCCGCCCGGTATGGGTGTAGACACCCCCGAAGACCTGGCACGGGTGCGCAGTTTACTGGCCGACCCATCCTGACCCCTCGCAGGCAAGGATTGACCAGACAGTCAGCAATTTTCTAGGGCCTGCATGCTATCCTTGCGACGATAAACGGGCCAGCTTCGAGGCCCATCAAAACGAGACAACGAAGGCTTGCGCAAAGCGGCCGGGCGCAGATTTACCTGAAAGCGAGGACAAGCATGAGACTGATATTACTGGGTGCCCCGGGCGCTGGCAAAGGCACACAGGCCACCTTCATTTGCCAGAAATACAGCATTCCTCAAATCTCCACGGGTGACATGCTGCGCGCCGCTGTCAAGGCCGGAACGCCGCTGGGCGTGCAAGCCAAAAAAGTCATGGATGCAGGGGGCCTGGTCAGCGATGACCTGATCATCAACTTGGTTAAAGAGCGCATCACGCAAGCAGATTGCGCCAAGGGGTTTTTATTTGACGGCTTTCCACGAACCATCCCGCAAGCTGACGCCATGAAGTCGGCCGGGGTCAAGCTTGATTACGTGCTGGAAATTGACGTGCCTTTCGAGGCCATCATTGAGCGCATGAGCGGACGCCGATCGCATGCCGCCTCAGGGCGCACCTACCATGTCAAGTACAACCCGCCCAAAACCAGCGGTGTGGACGACGTCACGGGCGAGCCCCTGATCCAGCGCGAAGATGACAAAGAAGAAACCGTGCGAAAGCGCCTGGAGGTCTACAGCGCCCAGACCCGACCACTGGTGGATTACTACGCCAATTGGGCCCAAAAAGATGCGGCCCTTGCACCGCGATACCGCGCCATCAGCGGCATCGGCAGCGTTGACGAAATAACCGCACGCGCATTCAAAGCACTGGCAGACTGAGCGCCCTCAGCGCTTTGCGCTGCAAACATCAACTCGATTGCATGAGTGCCAGCATCAAAGCGATGCGGGCTTTGGCAGAGTTCAAACCGGGAGCGGCCGGCAGCGCATCATTTGCCCCTTCGAGAATGCGGCCCTCCGTGCAACGGGTAGCACGCAGCACTTTGACCCCTTTTGCCATGGCCTCCAGCAAGGCCGCTTCCAGGTCCTGGTGAACCGTACCGTTGCCGGTGGTGCTCACCACCAAGCCCTGCACACCGGCCTCAACCAGAGCTCTGACCGCCCAACCATCGGCGCCGGCATGGCTCATCACCACCTCCACACGTGGCCAGCGGGTGTCGGTAAGTCGACCAAGCAAGGCCGCCCTGCCCTCCAAAAAACCGGTCGATGCATGCGGCCAGGACCTTAACTGGCGCAACCGGCCCTCTTCGACATAAGCAATCGGCCCGGCGTCGCCGGCACCAAACGCATTCAAGCGGTAAGGATGAATTTTTTGCACATCTTCTGCGCCAAACACCGCACCGGCACACACAACAATCACACCGCCAGCCCCCGGGCTCACCGCTACGGCCAGCGCGTCCATCAGATTTTGCGGGCCGTCGGGCACCAGGGCTGTGGCCGGGCGCATGGCACAGGTCAGCACCACGGGTTTGGACGGCATCAGCAGCGCGTGCAGAAAGTAAGCTGTCTCTTCTAGCGTGTCGGTACCGTGGGTGATGAGTACCGCCTGCACTTCTGACTGTGAGAGGTGGTGTGCCACGCGCTGAGCCAGCTTGACCCAGACCTCAAAACCCATGTCCTTGCTGTCGATTTGTGCCAGCTGTTCGACCATAAACCGATCAGCGCCGCCATACATCGCGGCAGTCGGTAAACCTGCCAGCAAATCAGCCACCCCCAGCTGCCCGGCGGTGTAGCCGGTATGGTCCAGTGCACTGGCTGCAGCTCCGGCAATGGTGCCGCCGGTGCCCAAAATCACTATTTTTTGCCCCATTGCTTGCAAACTTTCAAAAACTGGATAAAAATACAGTTACTGGATATTAAAACAGTAGGCGAACGGAAACTTCAACAGGAGCCATGCCATGACCATTCTCAGCGACATTTCCCGCCTGGCGGAAGGCCCCAAGCTCACTGCACGGCAGCAACAGATCCTCGAGCTGATTCAAAGCGCCATAGCCCGCACCGGCGCTCCCCCTACGCGCGCAGAAATTGCCAGCGAGCTGGGTTTCAAGTCCGCCAACGCCGCCGAAGAGCATCTGCAAGCACTGGCTCGCAAAGGCGCCATCGAACTGGTCAGCGGCACTTCACGCGGCATCCGACTTCGCAGTGACACCTTGCGCTCACTCAATGAGTCACGCAACAAACAGTTTTCCCTGCCCTTGCAAAGCCTGGCCCAGCTCGCCCTGCCTCTGGTGGGCCGGGTTGCCGCCGGCAGCCCTATTCTCGCGCAGGAGCACATTGAGCAAACCTATTACTTTGAGTCCAGTTTGTTTCAGCGCCAGCCCGACTACCTGCTCAAGGTACGCGGCATGAGCATGCGCGACGTTGGCATCATGGATGGCGACCTGCTGGCCGTGCAACAAAACAAAGAAGCACGCAACGGTCAAATCGTGGTGGCCCGGCTCGGTGATGAAGTCACCGTCAAGCGTCTGCGCCGGACTAAAAACCATATTGAACTCTTGCCAGAAAACCCGGACTTCGAGACCATCATCGTGCAGCCCGGGGAACCCTTTGAAATTGAAGGCCTGGCCGTCGGTCTCATACGCAACACCATGCTGATGTAAGTCTGCAGCAAAAACACATTCACCCCCAATTTTTCGCGCCAGGTGGCGGGCGTCGGGTTCTGATCAGGAACCCACACCCTGGTGTTGAAAAACCGTGGCCTCTGGCCCTTTAGAAATCCTGCCTGTGTCATCACTCAATTGGAGTCATCATGGGAACCACTGCTTCATTTTCTTCGGGTCATCTTGCCGGTCTGTGGGCGCCACTGCACGGCTTTTTAAGCTGGTTTATCACCTACCCCGCAAAACTTCAGCCCTCCACGGAACGCCTTACTCAACACAGGACCGGCAATAGCATGGCGGGCATCACCAGGCGAGCTCAGCAGCGGTCTGCCCTAGGGTCCAAACCCCTGACTTGCTTTCAGGCACGTAATCACGCTCTGCAAAGCCAGGCGCCATCACGCTTACGGGTTTTGCGCGAGTTCGAACCCGGCGTAAGTCCGGCCTGTGCCGGTCGCATGGTGATCTCGGGTCGCATGGCCGACGTTTGCGCTGAACTCGAACGCATGAGTCAAACACAGCGCGCTCATTGAATCCGGGAGAGTCGGGCCGGGCGTCGGAATACCAGCCCTGAAATTTCAGGCTATCCGCCCTGGCTGCCACTTTGGCTTGCAGGCACAATATCAGCATGAATATTGTGATTCTTGATGATTACCAGGACGCCGTTCGCAAGCTGCAATGCGCCTCCAAACTCGACGCCTACCAGGCAAAGGTTTACACGAACACCGTCAAAGGCATCGGCCAGCTGTCGGTTCGCCTCAAAGATGCAGACGTGGTCGTTTTAATTCGTGAGCGCACCCACATGCCGCGCACCTTGATCGAAAAACTACCCAAGCTCAAACTGATCGTGCAGACCGGCAAAGTCGGTGACCACATTGATGTGGCAGCTTGCACGGAACGCGGCATTGTGGTGGCAGAAGGTGCGGGCTCTCCCATTGCTCCGGCAGAAATGACTTGGGCGCTGATCATGACGGCAACACGTCGCCTGCCCCAGTACATCGCCCATCTCAAGCATGGCGCCTGGCAACAGGCCGGCCTGAAATCAAGTTCGATGCCGGTTAATTTTGGCTTAGGCACCGTGCTCAAAGGCAAAACGCTGGGAATCTGGAGTTACGGGAAAATCGGCAAGCTCATAGCCGGCTACGGTCGTGCATTTGGGATGCGTGTGCTGGTTTGGGGTCGGGATGCCTCCCGTGAACAGGCCCTGGCCGACGGTTTCGAACTGGCTGACAACAAAGCTGATTTTTTTGCCCAGTCTGACGTACTCACCCTGCATTTGCGTCTCAATGATGTCACCCGGGGCATTGTCACTTTCGAGGACCTGTCGCTCATGAAAGCCACGGCCCTGCTGGTCAACACCTCACGCGCGGAATTGATAGAGCCTGACGCTCTGGTCACCGCCCTCAACAGGGGACGACCTGGCATGGCCGCGGTGGACGTTTTTGAGTCTGAGCCGATCTTGCAAGGTCACTCTTTGCTGCGACTAGAAAACTGCATTTGCACACCCCACATCGGCTATGTCGAGCAAGAAAGCTATGAACTTTACTTCGGTGCTGCGTTTGACAATGTTGTGAACTTCATCAAAGGCACGCCTACGAACATTGTGAATCCTGGCGCGCTCCAGGTTCGCCGCTAAAGCATGCCCACACGCTACAAAACCATCGCCGTCATCGGCGCCGGTGCGATGGGTCAGGGCATAGCCCAAATCGCTGCTCAAGCCGGCAGCCAGGTCAAGTTGTTCGACCAAGACCCCAATGCCAGCGCCCGGGCCCGCGAATCGATATCCGGCCAATGGGACAAACTGGTGTCCAAGGGCAAGATGGACGCCGTAGCCGCAGCCGCTTGTTTGGCGCGTATGGCACTGCCCTCTTCGCTGGCCGAGCTGAGCGACTGCGAGTTGGTGATTGAAGCGATCGTCGAGCGACTTGAGGTTAAAAAAGCCCTCTTCACTGAGCTGGAGTCCATCGTGTCGGCCCAGGCTGTGTTGGTCACCAACACCTCCTCTTTGTCAGTCACGACGATTGCCGCCGGCCTGAAGCACCCGGAGCGCTTTGCCGGTTACCATTTTTTCAACCCGGTGCCGCTAATGAAAGTGGTCGAGGTCATCCGCGGCCTGAAAACCAGCGCCAACACCTGCGAGGGGCTAACGCAATACGCCCGTGAAATGGGTCACACCCCCGTGCAGGCGCAAGACACGCCGGGCTTTATCGTCAACCACGCCGGGCGTGGTTACGGCACCGAAGCGCTGCGCATCGTGAGCGAAGGCATTGCCGATTTCGCCACCATTGACCGCATACTGAAAGACCAGGCCGGCTTCAAGCTCGGCCCTTTTGAATTGATGGACCTGACCGCGCTGGACGTATCGCACCCGGTGATGGAATCGATCTACCACCAGTACTACGAAGAGCCTCGCTACCGCCCCAGCTTTATCACGGCGCAGCGACTGGCAGGTGGCCTGCTGGGCAAAAAAACCGGCGAAGGTTTTTACAAGTACGCCAATGGCGTGGCCGAATTACCGGCCGAGCCCCCTGCGCCCGTTGTGCCCGATATGCCGCCGGTGTGGGTGTCGCCGCGCGCCTCGCGCCGCGCCGAACTCCTGCTGCTTTTGAAAACCCTGGGTGCGACCATCGAGACCGGCGCATCGCCTTCGATGAACGCCCTGACGCTGGTGGCGCCTTTGGGCTTTGACATCACCACCGTGGCGGTGGTCGAGCGACTGGACCCGGCGCGCACCGTGGGCATCGACATGCTGATCGACGATGCGCAAACCAAACGCCGCGTGCTGGCAAGCAACCCGGCCACCCGCGCCGACATGCGCGACGCCGCCCACGCGCTGTTTGCCCGCGACGGCAAGGCCGTCAGCGTGATCCGCGACAGCGGCGGATTTGTCTCGCAGCGCGTTTTAGCTCACATCGTCAATATTGCCAGCGACATGTGCCAGCAAGGCACCTGCAGCCCGCAAGATCTGGAAACCGCTGTCACCCTCGGGCTGGGTTACCCGCAAGGGCCATTGGCGATGGGCAACCTTTACGGGCCGACCAACATGCTGGAAGTCTTGTTCAACATGCAAACCGTTTATGGGGATCCTCGCTACCGCCCTTCACCCTGGCTGCGTCGTCGCGGCGCCATCGGTCTGAGTCTGCTACAAGAGGAAAACTGAAATGGCAGGCGCCCTAAAAAGCACCAGCGAAGGCCGCACGCTGATCCTGACGCTCAGCAACCCAGATCACCGCAACGCACTGGGCCCCGAAATCTATGCCGCCGGTGTCGAAGCGCTGAATGCGGCCGAAAACAACCCCGAAATCCGCAGCGTTGTCATCACAGGGGAAGGCAGCACATTTTGCGCCGGCGCTGACTTGCAGCGACTGCAGGCCAACCGGCAAAAACCGGCAGAAGTTCAGGCGCAAAGTATCGAGGCCTTGCACAGCTGGGTTGACTCTATCCGGACCTTCCCCAAACCGGTGATCGCTGCGGTGGAAGGCGCTGCCGCAGGCGCCGGATTTTCGCTGGCGCTGGCCTGCGATTTCATGGTGGCAGCCGAGAACGCTGTGTTCGTCATGGCGCACAGCACCGTCGGCCTGTCGCCCGATGGCGGCGGCAGCTGGGCGCTTGCGCGCGCCCTGCCGCGCACAGTGGTCGCCCGCTTGTTGATGCTGGGCGAGCGTATACCTGCGTCGCAGTTGAGCGCCCTGGGTCTGGTCCATGGGCTGGTACCGGTCGCAAACGCCCTGTCGGCCGCTCTGCAACTGGCCGAGCAACTCAATGAGCGTGCCCCCAACGTTCTGGCCAGCATCAAAGATCTCATCAATGAAGCCCAGGCTCATACGCTGAGCGAGCAACTGGCGAGCGAGCGCGATCATTTTGTAAAAAATCTGCAGCACCGCAATGCCGGCGAAGGCATAGAGGCTTTTTTACAAAAACGCAAACCACTCTTTTTTTAACGCAGCAGTTCTGCGCCCATCACTGAGCTATGAGCAACTTTGATCATTTCATCGGCACCCGCGAAGTCACCGGGGCACATGCTTTTGACATCGCTGCTTTGAGCGCTTACCTGTCGCCGCGTTTGGAAGGCTTTGATGGCCCGCTGACGGTGCAAATTTTCAAAGGTGGTCAATCTAACCCCACCTACAAACTCATCACGCCTGGGCGCGCTTATGCGATGCGTACCAAGCCTGGCCCGGTGGCCAAGCTGCTGCCCTCTGCGCACGCAGTCGAGCGAGAGTTCAAGGTCATGCAAGGCCTGGCCGGCACCGATGTACCGGCCCCGCGTATGCACTGCCTGTGCGAAGACGAGTCGGTCATCGGCAGGGCTTTTTTCGTGATGGAATTCGTCGAAGGCCGGGTACTCTGGGACCAGTCCCTGCCCGGGATGACAAAGACAGAACGAGCCGAAATTTACGACGAAATGAACCGCGTCATGAGCGCTTTGCACCGCGTGCCATTTGCGGCCCGGGGGCTGGCTGATTACGGCAAACCGGGTAATTATTTCGAGCGCCAGATCGGCCGGTGGAGCAAGCAATACAGCGCCTCCATCACGCAGCCCATCGAGGAGATGGACCGACTCATGGCCTGGCTGCCTGCCCATGTGCCGGCGGCGGCGATGGACCCTGCCATGGTCTCCATCGTGCACGGCGACTTCAGACTCGATAACCTGATTTTTCACCCCACAGAGCCGCGCGTACTTGCCGTTCTGGACTGGGAACTCTCAACCCTGGGGCATCCGCTGGCCGATCTGAGCTACCACTGCATGGGCTGGCACATCCCCCCTGGCACCTTTCGCGGCATCGGTGGATTGGACCTGCAAAGCCTGGGTATTCCGACAGAAACTGA
>JBIKPY010000020.1:0-34746 GCA_044357185.1 Polaromonas sp. | reverse complement strand
ATGTCGCCGGCTTGCGCTGTGAGCGAGCGGTCTACCACCACCTTGTCTTCGTGGTGAATGCCGGCGCGGTTCATCGAGTCGCCCTTGACGGTGAACATGAAGGTGGCCGGCTTGTTGCGCACCAGGTAGTCGTTGAGGTTGAGCGCTTCTTCGGTGTAGTCAGCGGCCGGCGAGGGAAAGCCGGCCGACAGGCGGTGGCTGATCAGCCGCAGCTGCGCGCCCGGCAAACCCGCCGGTACAGGCAGAAAAAACTGCGCCAGGCCGGGCTCGGTGCGGGCGGGGGGACGGGTTTCAGGGGGCAAGGAAAGCATGTGAAAAGTACTGTATAAAAAAACAGTTTACATGCTTTCAACGCTTGCCGTGCTGGGCTAAGGGCTATCGGCTAGCGGGGAAAGGTCTGCCATGTACGACAAGTTTTACTCAATATCGATACCCAGATTGATTTAAAAATAGCTATAAAATTATTTAATGGCCATTAAAAATCATAATAAATAGTTACATTAATTTATTTAAAGGATTGTGCCAATGTCTCACCTAAAGCTCGTCATTCAGATATCTGCTATTTTGCTTGTGGGCATCACACAAAGCATGGCTCAGAGCGTGCCGCCTCGTGACGATATGATTTTGCGGCCCGATGGCGGGCGGGAAATCGGCCGGATTTACCAGGCTTGGCTCACGCCCCTGCAACAAGGTGGCGAAGAGGCCGATACACCGGCGCTGGTACCCAGGGCGTTTCGTTCGACCGCACCCTCTGTTGCGCGCAACGCGCGTCAGTCCCGGGGCCATGGCACATTGGCCTTCACGCGGGAACAGGGCCGGGCCTATGCGCACGTGAAAATCGAGGGCATTAATCCGCAGGACATCGTGATGTTCCATATCCATTGCGGACGGCCCGGGCAACTCGGGCCCATTTTGGTAGATTTCGGCCGCACGCCCAAAGGCCCGCGCGATCTGCCGGCGTCCTTCGCCAATGGCGAATTTTCGGCAGAGATCACCAACGAAGATCTGGTATCGGTCACAGAGCATAGCCACGGTATTGTGGGCTTTTTGACCGCCGGCTGCCCCATCATTCCCAGCGTTCCGGTGGACCGGGTCAAGACCATTGCCGGCATGGCTTTGATCGCGGAACAAGGCGAGTTGTACTACAACCTCCACACCAAAGGGCAGACCTTCTTCGGCGATATTCGCGGCCAGCTCACCCCGGTTCGCTGAGCGGGCCCAATAGGGCCGTGCTTCTGAGACTCAGGGCGTATCAGCCGCGCGGGCCTCGCTTGCGGTATGGCGGCCTTCGCGCCAGCGCAGCAGCAGCCAGGCGAGCACGCCGGTCGCGATCAGCCAGCCTGAAACATGGATGGCTTTTTGGCTGATGGCGTAGCTGATGCTGGAGTAGGTCAGCCATGCGCAAGCTGCACAAAACACCAGGGGCAGCAAGGGGTACAGCGGCACCTTGAAGGGCCTTGGAGCGAGCGGGTCGGTCTGGCGCAGCCACATCACGCCCACTCCCACCAGAAACAAAAAGCCCCAGAACACGGGGGCGGTGAACTCGACCATGGCAGAAAAGCCGTCAGCCTCTTGCATGCCCAACAACACCAAGGCAATGGCGATGACCGCCTGCGCCCACAGGGCTTTACGCGGGGCACCGGCCTGGGTTTGCCACTGGCCCAGGGCCTGCAAACTGGACCAGTCACGACCCAGGGCAAAGTTGGTGCGCGCACCCACGATCATGGTGGCGTTGATGCTGGTGAGCGCGGCGATGGCCACCGACAGCCCCAGCGCCTTTTCAGCCCAAGGGCCAAAGGCCATGCCCACCATGCTGGAAGCCGCTGTTTTGCTACCCGAAAGGCCGGCCTGCCCCAGGCCCCAAAAAAGCGCGAGGTTGACCAGCAGATAAATGACCGTCAGGGCCAGCATGCTCAGAACGATCACGCGGACCATGGTGCGCGGACCGCCCTTGAGTTCGGCCGAGACATAGGCCGCCTCGTTCCAGCCACCAAAGGTCAGCAAGACAAACACCAGCGCCAAGCCCCACGCACCCGCAGAAGGGGCTTTTTCAAACCAGCTCAAACTGGCGGGGGCAGCTGCATCGCCAAACCACAGACCGGCCACCACCACGGCCAACAAGCCCGCCACTTCAAGTGTGATGAGTGTTATCTGCATGCGGGAAGACGCATGGATGCCCGCCATGTTCACCAGAGTGAGCGCCACCACAATGACCAAAGCCCAAATAGCGCTTGAGTGCGCACCCAAGGGCACCAAGGTGCTGAAATAGTCGCCAAAAACAAACGCCAGCAAAGCAATAGAGCCCGTGTTGATGACAGTGGCGCGCGCCCAAGCGTACAAAAAAGCCAGGTCGCGCCCAAAGGCACGGCGCAAGAAATGGTAGTCACCACCCGCATGCGGGTAGGCAGTGCACAGCTCGGCATAGCACATGGCGCCGGCCATGGAAATCAGCGCGCCCGCGACCCAAATAGTCAAGGCCCAGCCGGTATCACCGCTGATACCGGCCACCATGGCTGGGGTTTTAAAAATGCCGGCACCGATGACGATACCGACGATCAGCGCCACGGCCGCCAAGGCGCTCAAGAGACGCGCAGGTTGCGCGCTTTGATCAGAGGAGTCGCTCATGCTCAGTTCAATTCAGGGCCAGAGCGGCTTAAAGGCGTCGGCCGTCCAAGCTCTGAGCTGAACGGTCTGTCGAGAGCGTGCCGCTCAAGCGATTGCCATTGACTTTGCCACTGAAGCTGGTCACCGATTGACCTTCGCCACGGAACTGGAAGCTCAAGTCTTCGCCCCGCAAACGGGCGCCCAACAGCGGCAGCGTGCGACCGTCTAAGGTGATGGTGCCGCCCACGTTCTGGAAGGTTTGGTCTAGGTTCAGCCGCGCTGTTTTACCGGCGTCAAAGGTCACGCTCCAGCCGCCTTGCACGGGCGCGGGCACGATCCACAGATAGGCAGTTGCACCGGCAGCAGTCGCGGTCTCGTCGGGCTGCCATTCGCCCATAGTAAAGGCATGCGCTACCACGCGCGTGCCTGGTTTCATTTGCAAGATCGTGGGGCGCAGGCGCAGGTTGAGTTCGGGCAACAGGTACATGGTGATCACGTTGGCAGAGCTGAAATCTTCTTTGAAAATGTCGCCTGTGATGATGCGCACCTTGTCCTGCACGCCAGCCTCGGCCACCTTGCGCCGGGCAAACTCAGCCATGTCTGGGTTGTATTCAATACCCACCGCATTGGCCTTGAATTTTTGCGCAGCCGCAATGGCAATGATGCCGTCGCCGGCGCCCAGGTCAAACACCCGGTCTTGCGGTGTGACCTTGGCCATGGTCAACATTTTTTCAACCAGTTCGGGCGGGGTGGGGATCCAGATCACGTCTTTGCCGGACTGACCCCGCGCGGGCTGGTAGTTGGGGTCGGTGGGTGGGGTGCTGGCACAGCCCACAATCATTAACGAGGACAAAAGTACAAAAGCAACACGGCGAGAAAAAGGCAGCACGGCAAAGCTCCTAAAAATGCGTAATTGATAATGAAATTCAGTCTAGACGGCTAGGTCCAGCCGCACAATCCATTATTTGATTTTTACCGCATTAACTGTGGCAAAACTCAAACGAATCACTTGTCAGCCGGACTTGTTTGCAAGAAATGGTACGGGCGGGGGACGGATTTCAGGGGGAGGCAAGCATGCTAAAAAGTTCTGTATAAAAAAACAGTTGGCATGCTCTCAAAGCTTGACGCGCAGTGCTAAGGGCTAGCGGATGGCTTTTCTAGCGGCGTTGGTGAGTCACGCATGGGAAAGGTCTGCAATCAAGGCGGCTAGTGCCGTTGGAAGAACGGTAGAGATTCGGTTAAAACAGAATACAAAACGCACTCGCGTTACACCAGCATAAAGAAGCATCGCCGCACCTACGGGACATGCGCTTCCAACTGCTGAATTTGTAGCGTTTCAGCGGTTGGCTGTTTTGGCGTATTCGCGCTTTAAACCGGAACTTCACCTAAAACGGTGCAACGACGAATCACCCGACTTTGGGTGAGCGGGTCGTAAGGGGTGGCTTTATGAACCAAGCAACGGTTGTCCCAAACAATGAGTTGGTGTATTTGCCAGTCATGTTCATAAGACAAGTCTGCATGGATGGCCATTCGATTGAGTTCTTCAATCAGAGCGCGGCCTTCTTCGTAAGGCATACCCACAACGTATTCCGCGTGGTCGCCTAAATACAAACATTTTCGACTCGTTTCCGTATGGGTACGAACAATAGGTTGGTCGACTGGGGGCACAGTTCTGCGCTGGTCTTCAGTCATAGGGTCTTCGCCATGCCTGCGCGTGCGTGAAAAATCAAGGTTATGCACTGCGCGCAAATTGGCAATGCGTTTTTTCCATTCAGGACTCAACCGCTCATAGGCACCATACATGTCGCAAAAGTGGGTTTGCCCACCTTGCCCAGGTTCAGGCATCACCTCACCGTAAATCACAGTGGCGTGCCCGGTGACACGCTGCCAGGATCCATCGGTATGCCATTGCAAGGTGCCTCTGTCGGGATGCTTGCCATTAGGCTTGCCCTCAGCGTTCAGATTGGAGAGCCTATACAGCTCAGGAAATCCGTCGGCATGGTATTGGTTCATCACATGGACCTGAACTTCCCCAAAGCATTGGGCTAACTTTACTTGCTGTGCAGGTGGAACATCTTGGGGCGGAAACAAAAGAACTTGGTATTGCAAAAACGCGCGGTGAATGCCGGCAAGGACTTCGGGCGTCATTTCATCTGACAGATTGACTCCGCTGATCTCCGCTCCTAAATGGGGAGTGAGTGGTCGAACTCTAAAAGGCCAGTCCGTTTTTGAAGATACAAATTGAGTATGGCCCATGGATTTCTCCAATATTGAGTGAGGTCAGATCCAAGAAGAGGTCTGAAAACAGTACCACAAATGCGATGGTCAAAAGACTGTTCAAGTGCACAGTATTTTTCGGTGATTGAGCTTCCCAGCAACTCAAGGTAAAACAGGCGTCATTGCAGGCAGTGCCAAGCCCCGGCGCTTCATTTCCTCGCGTAAAAGGTCGGGCCGGTCAGTGACGATGCCGTTGACGCCCATGTCAAACACAGCCGCCATGCGGGCGGGCTCGTTGACGGTCCAGGCCAGCACCTGCAGACCCAGTGCCTGCGCTTCTTTGACCTTCTCGGCCGTCAAGTCAAGGTGAAAAGCCGACCAGGTGTGGCCACCAGCGGCCTTGATCATTTTGGGCACAGAGCCGTAATCGCTGTAACGCAGGCCGGCGGTCCACGGTGAAGTCTCGGCTTTGCCGTCACCAATGTTGTCCCCGTTACCGCGCTGGATAGTCAGGTACACGGTGGGAATTTCGGGCGCCTCGCGCTGAATCACTTGCAGGGTGCGCCAGTCAAAAGACAGTACAGAGCTGCGGGATGCCAGGCCCGCCTCACGAATCGCGGCAATCACTGCGCGTGCAAAAGCTTCGGGCGCCAAGGTGTCTTGCGGGGCCAGCGGCGAGAGTTTGGTTTCAAGCGCGAAGCGAACCTTGTCGTTACCCGATTTTTTGACCAGTGCGAACAGGTCCACCAAGCGCGGTATGCGCGTGCCGTCAATCGCTTTCTGGTCAGGAAATTGCCGCGCGTAGTTGGTACCCGGCTTGATACGACCCACGTCGAAACGAGCTACTTCTGCATAGCTCAGAGAAGACACTACGGGGCCTGGTGCATCAATAAAGCGTCCGTCAGGCCCGCGCGTGATGTCGGGGTTGAGTGCCCGGTCATGCGTGACCACCAGCACACCGTCTTTGGTAATGGCGATGTCCAGCTCCAACGTGGTCACGCCAATGCCCAGCGACTGGGCAAATGAGGGCAGCGAGTTCTCGGGCGTCAGCGCGCGGGCGCCACGGTGGGCCTGCAGGTCAAAAGCATGGCTGTTCAGGCCCGCCGCCAGCAACAAGGCGGCGAGTGCGAAGTAACGAATGGTGATAGGCATTGACTCCCCCTTTGAGAATAAGTTTAAAGCCTCGCAGGGCAGCGTTGCGCTCAGGGCTTGGCAAAGGATGCTGTAAAGAAAGCCACCACCTTAGCGCGAGAATCTTCGGCAACCGCGCTATCGGGCCAGAACCGCACTGCTCCGCCTTTGCCCTCGTTGGCGGAAGAATCCTGGATGGTGCGATTCCTGCCTGGCGGTGAGTCCCAGCCGTGTGTCGCTGAGGGGTAAAACTGCAAGGACACCAAAGACTTGGCCTGCGGCGTGAGTTGATTCAAAAAAGTTTGCGCAGCATCGGGCAGACCGTAATCGTCTTTACTGCCGCTGCCATGCAGCACGACCACCGCCGGAACAGGCCGGGTAGCGATTTCTGGCATTTCCAGGGTTGCAGACACCGTGGGCATGTGCGCATACCCGTCAGCCTTTGCACCGGGAAACTGCACCTTTTCTGCGCTCACCCCGGTTGAGATAAGCAAAGATGCCAGTGCGAAAACTTGCAAGACTTTTTGGAAAGCATGGAGGGGTTTGCGATCAGAAAATTCGGCATCGAATGGTGTTGCAGCAGCGGAGTTTTGTTTCATGGGCCTATCCTTTTTTGAACTCTTTCAAATAAAAATCAACAGTCAACTCGATATCTTAAATTATATTTTTAATACTTTTTAACTCTAATTTACAGCTGAGCTTAGAAGCAGTGAATTTAATTTGACGAATCAAGGCTGACGCATCACAATGTTGTTGAAATTTTCAACAACCAAGGATTCTTGATGTCTACCGTTAATTTCAGCGTCCCTGAAGACGTCAAAAAGGCTTTCAACACGGTTTTTGAAGGCCAGAACAAAAGCGCCGTCATCGCAGATTTGATGCGTGAGGCCGTGGAGCGCGAACAGCGCCGCAAGCAGCATTGCAGCGCCGTAGACCGCATTTTGGCCAATCGCATCAACGCACCCCGTTTTTCTGAGGCCGAGTTCAACGCCACCCGCGACGAAGGTCGGGAGTGATCTGTGTTGTCGACGCCAGCGTGGCTGTCAAGTGGTTTGCGCAGGGAGACTGGGCATTGCGTGAAGACAATGTTGAACCAGCGCTTGAGATGTTGAAAGCCAGCACACGCGGCACGCTGGACTTTTATCAGCCACCCCATTTTTTGGCAGAAGTTGCGGCCGTGTTGTCACGTCTGGCGCCAAACCGGGCACAACAATGTATGGATGATTTGGCCCAGCTCAACATCACCTGGGCAGCACCCACCACGGCCTACCCCAAAGCCATTGAACTGGCGTGCCAGCTTGACCACCACCTGTTCGACACGCTGTACCACGCAGTTGCACTGTCTGTACCTAGCGCGGTGCTGGTGACGGCTAATCGTCGTTACTTTGACAAGGCTAGTCACTTAGGCCAAATTGCTTGGTTGGCTGAGTTTAGTGACGCCTAGTGGGCTGGCGAACCAACGAGCATTCGGTGTTTAACTGGGGATTGGCCACGCTCTGCTGATCCAAGTATGGTTCAACCACTTGACGCTACCGGCCCGGATCTTGCCGCGGCTATGCGCTTCAGGTGAGTCATCGAACAGCAGTTTGGTGACGCCTTCATCACGCCCGTTGGCAATCGCGCGGCCAGTCGCCGCCCAAAGGAACAGACCGTTTTTGACCTTGATGCCTTGGGCCTTGGCCTAGTCTTCGGTAGCGCGTAGACGGCATTAGGCCCAAAAAAGCGGCACGGTTGTCGGGCAACGGCTTGATGGTCAACGGCCAAACCTATGTCGGTGCGGTCAGCACAGCACCCGCGAAAAAGACTTAAATTAAAAGAAACGGATTAGTTTGCTCAAGGCCGCTGGTGGATGTGTCGCCCTCAGGGCTTTTTCTTGAACGCATCAAGGTCTCAGTGGCACGGTGATTTGCCACATCAGGCCAGCAGTACCCAAGAGATTGATCTGGGTGCTGTAGCCGGCGCGCTCGTAGCCAATCGACGGGATGATAGCAGGAGAAAAGCCCTTAACGTT
Source organism: Polaromonas sp. (assembly GCA_044357185.1). GTDB lineage: Bacteria > Pseudomonadota > Gammaproteobacteria > Burkholderiales > Burkholderiaceae_C > Polaromonas. Next base: position 26,783 of record JBIKPY010000020.1, on the reverse strand, counting down.
GAGTGGGACTTTCTTTTCGTATGGGGCAACATAGCCGTAAAGCATGCCAGCTGACCATTTCACAAACAAGCCCTCCACGCCACCCACATTGGGGTAGTTTTGCCCCCATGGATAAATATAAGTGCTGGGCTGGCCAAAGGAGTTGGAGAAATACGTGATGCCTGAGACGCGATGATTGGCTCGTTTACGCTCCACACCGACCAGCCACACATAACGGTGCTCAGGGCTGGAGTCAAGGTGGTGGGTGAAAGGCGAATACATTAGTGAAAGTCGATCGCCCTGCTGCAGGTCCAGCGAAAAACCGTCTTTCCAAGAACCTTCAGCGCTGCTTTGCGCCAACACCTGGCCGTTCAAACACAGCAGAAGAACTGCTGTACACAAGCAACCCAAAGCTCCTGCACGTATATTCATTATGGTCTCACGTATTACTTATGCTTTGATTTTATGTCCAAGGCCCATCGTTTTGATGGAAATGAAACAGTTCTTGTCCCGTAACCCAGTACCGTCGGTAACGGATAGGAAATTCAACCCCATGAGGTCTAGTATTGCACGAGTTTTGGGCTTCGAAACACGTTTGACCAAGGCCGGTTGAGTGCTCGCGCGAAGATGCCGCACTCCAGATACTTGGCAAACGCTTTGCGTACAAAGGGCTTGGGGTGTGTTAGTGTCCTGCCCGTCATCTGGCATGAATACTGTGCGAATACACAGCATTCATGCGGCGATTGTTTGATCGCGCAAAGCACAAAGCCCAAACCGTTGCCAGTTCGGGCTTTGTCTGGGTAGCTTGGAAGCTGGCTTACTTGCGCATTGGCGGCAAGTCCGTGCAACTCCCATGCGCCACCTCAGCCGCCATGCCAATGCTCTCGCCCAGCGTGGGGTGCGGGTGAATGGTTTTGCCAATGTCCACCGCGTCGGCGCCCATCTCGATGGCCAGCGCAATCTCGCCAATCATGTCGCCCGCGTGCGTGCCCACCATGCCGCCGCCCAGGATCTTGCCGTGGCCGTGGGCCTCGGGTGAATCGTCAAACAGCAGTTTGGTGACGCCTTCGTCGCGGCCGTTGGCAATGGCGCGGCCGGATGCTGACCAGGGGAACAGGCCTTTTTTGACCTTGATGCCTTGGGCTTTGGCCTGGTCTTCGGTGAGGCCGACCCATGCCACTTCGGGGTCGGTGTAGGCCACGCTGGGGATGACGCGGGCGTTGAAGGCGGCGGCGGCCAGTTCCTTGTTGCCTTGCAGTTCACCGGCAATCACTTCAGCGGCCACATGCGCTTCGTGTACCGCCTTGTGCGCCAGCATGGGCTGGCCGACGATGTCGCCGATGGCGAAGATGTGAGGCACGTTGGTACGCATCTGGATATCGACGTTGATGAAGCCGCGGTCAGTCACCGCAACACCAGCTTTTTCTGCCGCGATCTTTTTACCGTTGGGGGTGCGGCCAACGGCTTGCAGCACCAGGTCATAGACTTGGGGGGCGGGCGCAGTGCCGCCCTGCTCTGCCGACTCAAACGTCACCTCAATGCCTTCGGGCAAGGCGCGGGCACCCACCGTCTTGGTTTTGAGCATGATGTTGTCAAAGCGTGGCGCGTTCATTTTTTGCCAGATCTTGACCAGGTCGCGGTCTGCGCCTTGCATCAGGCCGTCCATCATTTCCACCACGTCCAGGCGCGCGCCCAGCGTGCTGTAGACGGTGCCCATCTCTAAGCCGATGATGCCGCCGCCCAAAATCAGCATGCGCTTAGGAACACTCTTGAGCTCCAGCGCACCAGTGCTATCCACAACGCGCGGGTCTTCGGGCATGAAGGGCAAGCGCACGGCTTGGCTGCCGGCGGCGATGATGCACTTCTTGAAAGCCACCACTTTCTTGCTGCCGGTTTTTTGCTGGCCGTCGCCGGTGGTTTCTTCCACCTCGACATGGTTGGCGCCCACAAAGGCGCCGTAGCCGCGCACGGTGGTGACCTTGCGCATCTTGGCCATGGCGGCCAGACCGCCGGTGAGTTTGCCGATGACTTTTTCTTTGTGGCCGCGTAGCTTGTCGATGTTGACCACAGGCTTGCCGAAGTCCACGCCCAGGTCCGCCATGTGGCTGACTTCGTCCATCACTGCAGCCACGTGCAGCAAAGCTTTGGATGGGATGCAGCCCACGTTCAGGCACACGCCGCCCAGGGTGGCGTAGCGCTCAATGATCACGACCTTCAGGCCCAAATCGGCAGCGCGGAACGCGGCCGAATAGCCGCCGGGGCCAGCGCCCAAAACGAGCAGGTCGCACTCGATATCTGCGCTGCCGCCGAAAGATGACGCCGCAGGTGCCGGGGCTGCAGCCACCGCAGCCGCAACGGGGGCCGCTTGGGCTGTAGCGGGCGAAGCTGCCGGCGCCGGGGCAGACGAAGCCTGAGCGCCAGCGACTTCAAGCAGCAGCAGGACTGTGCCTTCTTTGACCTTGTCACCGAGTTTGATCTTCAGCTCTTTGACCACGCCGCCTTGACTCGATGGTATTTCCATAGAGGCTTTGTCGGACTCTACGGTGATCAGGCTTTGCTCGGGCTTGATGGTGTCGCCGGGCTTAACCAGCAGTTCGATGACGGTGACTTCGGCGAAGTCACCGATGTCGGGAACTTTGATTTCAATGGTGGCCATAAATATCCTGAAGTGGTCTGACACTCAAATTCAGAGAAGGACGCGGCGGAAGTCGCCCAGAATCTGGCCGAGGTAGACGTTAAAGCGGGCAGCAGCGGCGCCGTCGATCACGCGATGGTCCCAGGTCAAAGACAGGGGCAGCATCAGACGCGGCTGGAAAGCCTTACCGTCCCAAACGGGCTCAGTCGTGGAGCGGCACACGCCCAGAATCGCCACCTCAGGTGCATTGATGATGGGCGAGAAGTACTTGCCGCCAATACCGCCGAGGCTGGAGATGGTGAAGCTGGCGCCTGACATTTCTGCGGGGCTGAGTTTGCCGTCGCGCGCTTTTTTGGCGAGTTCGCCCATTTCCTGGCTGATTTGGAAGATGCCTTTTTTGTCGGCGTCTTTGATCACCGGCACCATCAAACCATTGGGCGTGTCGGCGGCAAAGCCGATGTGCCAGTAGTTTTTGTAGACGATAGCGTCGCCGTCCAGGCTGCTGTTGAACTCCGGGTACTTCTTGAGTGCGGCTACGCAGGCCTTGATCAGGAAAGCCAACATGGTTACTTTCACGCCGCTCTTTTCGTTTTCCTTGTTGGTGGATACGCGGAAAGCTTCAAGGTCCGTGATGTCGGCGTCGTCGTGGTTGGTGACGGCCGGAATCATGATGGCATTGCGCAACAGGTTGGCGCCGCTGATCTTTTTGATGCGCGACATGTCCTTGCGCTCAATCGGGCCGAACTTGGCAAAGTCAACGACCGGCCACGGTATCAGGCCCAAAGCCGCGCCGTCGCTGCCGGCTGAGCCGGCGGGTGACTTGGCCGATTGGGCCTGCGTGCGCACATCGCCAGCCATGACGGCCCGGGTAAAACCTTGCACATCGTCGGGCGTGATGCGGCCCTTGAGTCCGGAGCCTTTGACTTCCGCCAGCGGCACACCCAACTCGCGCGCAAATTTACGAACGGAAGGGGAAGCATGCGGCAATTTGTCAGTCGCCGCGCCCGGCACATGCGCGGGCATGGCTTGAGCGCTGGAAACAGCAGCCGCCATTGCCGCGACCGGGACTGAACTGGCAACGGCCACCGGCGCAGGCGCAGGCGCAGGCGCAGGCGCAGGCGCGGGTGCGGGTGCGGCTACAGCCGCAGGTGCAGCTGCGGCAGCAACGGCTGGCGCCGGCGCAGCAGAGGCTTGAGCTTCCAGCACCAGCACGATCGAGCCTTCTTTGACTTTGTCGCCGAGTTTGACGCGCAACTCTTTGACCACGCCACCATGGCTCGATGGGATTTCCATAGAGGCTTTGTCGGACTCCACGGTGAGCAGCGATTGCTCGGGCTTGACTGTGTCGCCGGGTTTGACCAGCAGTTCAATGACTGTGACCTCGGCGAAGTCACCGATGTCAGGAACCTGGATATCTATCAATGCCATGATTTGTGTCTCCTTGAGTCCGTCTGAGTGCGTATGAATCAGGCGTAGAGCGGGTTGATCTTGTCGGCTTTGATACCGTATTTCTTGATCGCCTCAGCCACCTTGGCTGCCGGCACGGTGCCCTCTTCGCCGAGGGCTTTGAGAGCGGCCACCACAATGTAGTGACGGTTGATTTCAAAGTGCTCGCGCAGCTTGCTGCGGAAATCACTGCGGCCAAAACCGTCAGTGCCCAGCACCTTGTAGGCACGGCCCTGGGGAATGAAGGGGCGAATCTGCTCGGCAAAGGCTTTCATGTAGTCGGTCGAGGCGACCACCGGGCCGGGGTGCTTGGCCAGTTGCTGGCCGACAAAAGACACGCGCTGCTTGTCTGTGGGGTGCAAAAGGTTCCAGCGCTCAGCGTCCTGGCCGTCGCGCGCCAGTTCGTTAAAGCTTGGGCAGCTCCAGACGTTGGCGGCAACGTCCCAGTCTTTTTCAAGCAGTTCCTGCGCTGCAATAGATTCTCGCAAGATCGTGCCCGAGCCGAGCAACTGCACGCGCGACGTGAGTTTGGCGCCCTCTTTGCACAGGTACATGCCTTTGATGATTTGCTCTTCAGTGCCCAGCTTGAGGCCGGGCATGGCGTAGTTTTCGTTCAAGAGCGTGATGTAGAAATACACGTTTTCCTGACGCTCGACCATGCGCTTCAAGCCATGGTGCAGGATCACGCCGACTTCGTGGGCATAGGTCGGGTCGTAGCTGATGCAGTTCGGAATGGTGCCGGCCAGGATGTGGCTGTGACCGTCTTCGTGTTGCAGGCCTTCGCCGTTGAGGGTGGTGCGACCGGAGGTGCCGCCCAGCAAGAATCCGCGGGCCTGCATGTCGCCCGCCGCCCAGGCCAGGTCGCCTATGCGCTGGAAACCGAACATAGAGTAGTACACGTAAAACGGCACCATGATGCGGTTGTTGGTGCTGTAGGAGGTGGCCGCCGCGATCCAGCTGCTCATGCCGCCGGCTTCGTTGATGCCTTCTTGCAGGATCTGGCCCTTGACGTCTTCCTTGTAGTACATGACCTGGTCTTTATCAACCGGGGTGTACTTTTGTCCATCAGGGTTGTAAATGCCGATCTGGCGGAACAGGCCTTCCATGCCGAAGGTACGGGCTTCATCCACCAGGATGGGCACAACGCGCGGGCCCAGCGCCTGGTCGCGCAGCAGTTGCGTTAAAAAGCGCACATAGGCTTGCGTGGTCGAGATTTCACGGCCTTCGGCGGTGGGCTCGATCACTGACTTGAAGGTCTCCAGCGGCGGCACTGTGAACTGCTCGTCAGCCTTGACCCGGCGGTGCGGCAAATAGCCGCCCAGCGCTTTGCGGCGCTCATGCAAATAACGCATTTCCGGCGTGTCTTCAGCGGGCTTGTAAAAAGGAATGTCGGCCAGCTGGCTGTCGGGGATCGGGATGTTGAAGCGGTCGCGAAAGGCCTTGATGTCTTCGTCAGCCAGTTTTTTGGTCTGGTGAACATTGTTCTTGCCCTCGCCGATCTTGCCCATGCCAAAACCTTTGACGGTCTTGATCAGCAAAACAGTGGGTTGACCCTTGTGCTTGACCGCAGCGTGAAAGGCGGCATAGACTTTTTGTGCGTCGTGACCACCACGGCGCAGGTTCCAGATGTCGTCATCGCTCATCTTGGCAACCATCTCCAGCGTGCGCGGGTCTTTGCCGAAGAAATGCTTGCGAACGTAGGCGCCGTCGTTGGCCTTCATGGCCTGGTAGTCGCCGTCCAGCGTGTCCATCATGACTTTACGCAGGGCGCCGTCTTTGTCGCGCGCCAAAAGGGGGTCCCAGTTGCTGCCCCAGATCAACTTGAGCACGTTCCAGCCGGCACCCCGGAAATCGCCTTCAAGCTCTTGAATGATCTTGCCGTTGCCGCGCACCGGGCCGTCCAGGCGTTGCAAATTGCAGTTGATGACGAAGATCAGGTTGTCGAGTTTTTCACGCGCTGCCAGGCCGATGGCACCCATGGACTCGACTTCGTCCATCTCGCCGTCGCCGCAGAACACCCAGACTTTACGGTTCTCCGTGTTGGCAATGCCGCGGGCGTGCAGGTACTTGAGAAAGCGAGCCTGGTAAATAGCCATCAGCGGGCCCAGGCCCATGGAGACTGTGGGGAACTGCCAGAACTCAGGCATCAGCTTGGGATGCGGGTAACTTGAGAGACCCTTGCCATCGACCTCCTGACGGAAGTTGAGCAACTGCTCTTCGGTCAGCCGGCCTTCGAGGTAAGCACGCGCATAAACGCCTGGCGACACATGGCCCTGGATATAGAGGCAGTCGCCGCCGTGGTTTTCACTCTCGGCGTGCCAGAAATGGTTGAAGCCGGCGCCGAACATGCTGGCCAGCGAAGCGAAGGAGCCGATGTGACCGCCGAGGTCACCGCCATCGACCGGGTGCAGCCGATTGGCTTTAACCACCATGGCCATGGCGTTCCAACGCATGTAAGCACGCAGCCGCCCTTCAATCTCAAGGTTGCCGGGGGATCGCTCTTCCTGGTCTGTTTCGATGGAGTTGACATAGCCTGTGGTGGCCGAGAAAGGCATGTCGATGCTTTTTTCTCGCGCATGTTCGAGCAGTTGCTCGAGCAGAAAGTGCGCACGCTCCGGGCCTTCACTCTCGATCACGGCAGACAGGGCGTCCATCCATTCACGAGTTTCCTGCTGATCTTTGTCCTTGGCGATATCGGCCGAGGCCGATTGAAGATCTTCAGAACCAGTTTGCTGGGGGTTGGCAGCCATGTTTGTCTCCTGCTAAAAAATTTAATTTTTTCTGATGGGTTTGTTTATGACGAAAGCTATCGGGCAAGCATTCACGCATCAAACCTCTTTCCAATCTGGGTTGTAACCTGATTTGGACACACAACTCATTTTGGCATATTTTTAAGTTGATTTCAAATAGTGCTTATTGATTTCACATTAAGAAATAATATCGATCTCACGGTCAATTTACCAAGCGCATACCGGCGGCAAGATGACAGCCCTCCTATAAACTGACCATCCAGATGCAGAGCACCACATCCACCCCAGCGCAAAGATCTGCGCAATTGCCTGCCACCCAGTTTGCGCTCGGTTGGTGGCGACGCTGGTGGCGCAAACAAACGCCTTCCCGGCAAGACAGATTTGTCACCTTGGGGCCTTTGTTCGCGGTTTTTTTGTTTCTCGCGGCGGTGGTTGCCGCCTTTGGCTACTTACGTATCGAAGAAATGGACCGCGAACAAGAGGCTGTGCGTCGCGATGTCGAATATGCGCAGCAGAGGCTTAGATTGCGACTGATCGAGCGACAGGAGCAATTGATGCGCCTGGGCAGGGATGTTTCCAATAAAGAGATTGAGGCTGAAGAATTTGTCTCACAGGCTGAAGCGCTGGTCAACCAATACCCCGAGTTGCGTGCAGTCAGCTGGGTTGACGCACGCCGCCGGGTCCGGCTGTCCTATGCCTCCCCCAGCGCAGGCCAGTCAACGGTGCGGGGAGCGGGTGATCAGATCAAAAGCGGGGAAACCGAGGCCAGCTACGCACTGGCCCGCGACATCAAACAGCCGGTTTATTCGCGCCCTATCATTTCAGAGAACGATACCCGCTACAAAACAGGCACGCTGCAACTGCATGTGCCGATGAACGAACAAGGGCGCTTTGTGGGGGTTATCGTTGGCGAGTACGCCTTGGACGGCCTGCTTCGATTTGGAGTTCCGACCGAAGTCAGCGCCAAATACGCTGTGGCCCTGCTGGATGACCAAGGCCAACTGCTTGCCGGTGGACTGCCGCCGCAACGCAGCAAAGCCGCCAGACTGTTGCCCTGGACGGATGCTGCGCCCGAATACGAAGTCCCTGTATCGCCTGTAGGCAACGGACTGTTGATTCGGGCTCAGAGCTACCGGGCTTCGCTGGGGGTGATCGGTAGCGGCTTTTTCTGGCTGGTGAGTGCGCTCAGCGTGCTGACGGTGTGGATGCTGCTTGGAACCTGGCGACACACCCGCCGGCGCGTTCAAGCGCAGGAGGCACTGATCACTGAAACCAATTTCAGACGCGCCATGGAGAACTCCATGCTCACAGGCATGCGCGCGCTGGACTTGCAAGGCCGCATCACCTATGTGAACCCGGCCTTTTGCCAGATGACCGGCTGGGAAGAGCAGGAGTTGGTGGGCCTGGTTGCGCCTTTTCCCTACTGGCCTGAGAAGGACAAGGAGTTGCTAAGCGCCAGACTGGAAGATGAGCTCAAAGGCCGCTCAACACCCGGCGGCTTTGAAGTGCGGGTCAAACGCAAGAACGGCAGCATTTTTGACGCGCGCATGTACGTGTCGCCCTTGATCGATCCGCGCGGCCAGCAAGCCGGCTGGATGACATCGATGACCGACATCACCGAACCCAAACGCATTCGGGAAGAGTTGTCTAACTCGTATGAGCGATTCACCACGGTGCTTGAAGGCTTGGATGCGGCTGTGTCTGTGGCACCCCTGGGCAGCGAGGAAATGCTGTTTGCTAACAAAATGTACCGCGCCTGGTTCGGCGCCCATGTAATGGGCCACATGAACCTGATTGCGCTGGCCGGCGTACCTGCGGCCAACCCGAGCAACGACGCACTCGATGCGGTCGACGGATTGGCCGGGTTACCGACGGACTCGCTGACAGCCGCCATGACTGAAAATGCGGAAATTTTCATCACCGAACTTGGCAAGTGGCTGGAAGTCCGCTCCCGCTATCTCACTTGGGTTGATGGCCGCCTGGCCCAGATGGTGATTGCCACGGACATCACGCCCAGACGCCGCGCTGAGGAGCAATCAGCTCTGCAAGCAGAGCGTGCGCAGTCAGCCAGCCGGCTGATCACGATGGGCGAAATGGCCTCCAGCGTGGCGCATGAATTGAATCAGCCGCTGACCGCCATCAACAACTACTGCAATGGCATGGTCACGCGCATCCAGCGTCGAACCATCAGCACCGAAGAGCTGCTCGTCGCCCTGGACAAAACCGGCCGGCAGGCTCACAGGGCGGGCCAGATCATTCAACGCATTCGCTCTTTCGTCAAACGCAGCGAACCCAACCGAAGCATGTCGGATGTTGCAACGATGGTCAGCAACGCGCTGGAGCTGGCGGACATTGAATTGCGCCGCCACCATGTGCGACTGAGTCACTACAGCGCCGCACGCCTGCCCAACATCATGGTGGACCCCATCCTGATTGAGCAAGTGCTGATCAACCTGATGAAAAATGCCGCAGAGTCCATCGAGCAGGCCAAACGACCCAACTCACGCAGAACGGTAGAGCTCCGGGTGGTGCCGAAACAGATTGATCAGCAGAGCTACGTCGAATTTTCCATCGTTGATTCCGGCAAGGGACTTTCTGAGGAAGTCAGCACACGTTTGTATGAAGCTTTTTATTCCACCAAGGCAGAAGGCATGGGCATTGGCCTGAAGCTTTGCCGCAGTATTGTGGAGTCTCACCAGGGCAGATTGGATGCCGAGAACCTCTACAATGGCAAAGAGGTTGTCGGATGCCGGTTTACCTTCTGGCTACCTGTCAATCCCTTGCTAGCTGTTTCATCGACCGCCGCCGAACCGGCTGGCGTCAAAGATCGCAAAAGCACACTTTGATGGTTAAAGGATTTGCATGAGCTTGATTCCAAAAAAAGGCACCGTTTACGTTGTCGATGACGACGAAGGTGTGCGCGATTCTTTGCAGTGGCTTCTGGAAGGCAAGGACTACCGGGTGCGCTGCTATGACTCAGCAGAAACTTTTTTAAGCCGCTATGACCCCCGTGAAGTAGCTTGTCTGATTGTCGACATCCGCATGGGCGGCATGACCGGACTGGAGCTGCAAGACAGGCTGCTTGAGCGCAAATCGCCACTGCCCATCGTCTTCATTACCGGTCATGGTGACGTTCCCATGGCGGTCAACACCATGAAAAAGGGCGCCATGGATTTCATCCAGAAGCCCTTTCAAGAGGATGCGCTGGTGAGTCTGGTTGAACGCATGCTCGACCAAGCCAAAGACGCCTTCACCGAACACCAACATTCAGCCAGTCGCGACGCCCTGCTTGCCAAGCTCACCTCGCGTGAAGCGCAAGTGCTCGAACGCATTGTGGCCGGCCGGCTCAACAAGCAAATTGCAGACGATCTGGGTATCAGCATCAAGACTGTTGAGGCGCACCGCGCCAACATCATGGAAAAGCTCAACGCCAACACCGTAGCCGATTTGCTGAAAATTGCTTTGGGTTCCACCACCGCACCCAAAAACTAAATCCTCGTATTGGCCAGTTTCAACACAACGCCCGTGGCTCGTAAGCTGCGGGCGTTTTAATTTACAAACAAACCATGACCGCACAACTTATCGACGGCAACGCACTTTCCGCGCAGCTTCGTGCCGACGTCTCCCGCCGTGCCGCCACGCTGCGCAGCCAAGGCATCATCCCGGGCCTGGCGGTGATTCTGGTCGGTGACAGCCAGGCCAGTCAGGTCTATGTACGCAACAAGGTCAAAGCGTGTCAAGACAATGGCCTGCATTCTGTGCTCGAGCAGTACCCCGCCACTTTGAGCGAAGCCGACTTACTGGCCCGCGTTGAGGCCCTGAATCAGGATCCAACCATCCACGGCATTCTGGTGCAGTTGCCGCTGCCGGCACACATTGATGCGCACAAGGTCATTGAAGCCATCTCACCGGCCAAAGACGTCGATGGTTTTCATGTGGCCAGCGCCGGCGCGCTGATGGTCGGGCAGCCCGGCTTCTGGCCATGCACGCCTTACGGCTGCATGAAGATGCTGGAGTCGCTCAACGGCGGTAAGGGCTACGATCTGCGCGGCAAACATGCGGTGGTGATCGGACGCAGCAACATCGTCGGTAAACCCATGGCCTTGATGCTGCTGCAACAAAACGCCACGGTCACCATTTGCCACAGCGGCACCGCCAACCTCAAAGCCATGACCTTGCAGGCCGACGTCATTGTCGCGGCCGTTGGCAAGCGCAACGTGTTGACGGCAGACATGGTCAAGCCGGGCGCAGTGGTGATTGATGTGGGCATGAACCGCAATGACGAAGGCAAGCTCTGCGGCGATGTGGACTTTGCAGGTGTGAAGGAAGTGGCCGGCTACATCACACCCGTGCCGGGCGGTGTCGGCCCCATGACCATCACCATGCTGCTGGTCAATACGCTGGAAGCGGCCGAAAGCGCTGCCTAAACATGCGAACCCAGCCTCAGCGCCGGGAAGAAAGACGCCAGAGTGTCAGGCCCGCGCAAATCCATTGCCCCAGGAACATTGCGCTTCCTAAGCCATGCCACAAGCGCAGGTTGCCGCCACTGGCACGGGCATTGACGATTTGGGCCGCGACACCGAACTCGACCAGCAAAGCCAGCAGCAAACCCGCCACGGCCCAGGCCGTGACTTTGCGAGCATCGCCATGGGATGGATCCGGTTCGTCGTCTTTGCGGTTCAACATCAGTAGCAGCAGCATGGTGCAAGCCACTGAAACCCAAGTTTGCGCAGAAAAGAGTTTGGCTGCCATCGCGCCGGCCTCGGCTGGCGAGCCAAGGTGCTTGAATAAAAGCGGCACCACCACAAAACCCAGGCCGCTCAGGCTGCCCCACCAAAGCGCCGACAGGAAAACCGCTGCACGCGCCTGAAAGGCCGGCATCAGATGTACTTCACCGCCATGATCTCGTAACGCTTGATCCCGCCGGGTGCAACCACTTCTGCGGTTTCACCCTCGGTCTTGCCGATCAATGCGCGCGCTATCGGCGAGCTGATATTGATCAGCCCGTGCTTCAAATCGGCCTCGTCTTCTCCGACGATCTGGTAGGTCACTTTGTCGCCGGAGTCTTCGTCTTCCAGGTCAACGGTCGAGCCAAAAACAACCTTGCCATCGGCGTCAACCGACTGCGGGTCAATGATGAGTGCGGCCGATAATTTGCCTTCAATTTCTTGAATCCGGCCCTCAATGAAACCCTGACGGTCTTTGGCAGCGTCGTATTCGGCGTTTTCACTCAAGTCACCTTGAGCGCGGGCCTCTGCAATGGCACCAATCACCCATGGACGGTCTACTGTCTTGAGTTGATGCAACTCGGCTTTGAGTTTTTCTGAGCCGCGTTTGGTAATCGGTAAGGTCGTCATGGGGATCTTGTCTCCTGCAAAAGCGAAACCGCCGCCAGACAACTGGCGGCGGCGTATTTATGGGCTTGAGTTTAATGCAATTGCCCGGGAGCCATAAAAACCTCAAATGAGCTGTGCATGCATCTCTTGCAGCGAAACCACACCAAGGTTGTCCATGTGGGCCATGCCCTGAACGGCAGCCTCGGCACCGGCAATGGTGGTGAAGGTGGTAACGCGGGCCAGCAAGGCCGAGGTGCGGATCTGCCGCGAATCGGCAATGGCGTTGCGGCGCTCTTCCACGGTGTTGATGACCAGCACGACCTCGTTGTTCTTGATCATGTCCACCACATGCGGACGGCCTTCAGTGACCTTGTTGACCACGCCACAGGAAATGCCCGCTGCCTGAATGGCCGCGGCAGTCCCCTTGGTAGCGACAAGGTCAAATTTCATGCCAACCAGCGCCCGTGCCACAGCGACCGCGCGCGGCTTGTCGTTGTTCTTCACGGTGAGGAAGACTCGGCCGGCGGTCGGCAACTTGGTGCCCGCGCCGAGCTGCGACTTCACAAAGGCTTCGCCGAAGGTCTTGCCCACGCCCATGACTTCGCCCGTAGACTTCATCTCAGGGCCGAGGATGGTGTCCACGCCGGGAAATTTAACGAACGGGAAGACGGCTTCTTTGACGCTGAAGTAAGGCGGCGTGACTTCTTTGGTGAAGCCTTGTGCCGCCAGGGTCTGGCCGACCATGCAGCGTGCCGCCACCTTAGCCAACTGAATGCCCGTGGCCTTGCTGACAAAAGGCACGGTGCGCGAAGCCCTTGGGTTGACCTCGAGCACATAGATCACATCCTGGCCGTCGATGTTCTGAATGGCGAACTGAACGTTCATCAAACCAACCACGTTCAGCGCCGCAGCCATGGCGGCTGTCTGGCGCTTGATCTCATTGACAGTGGCAGCGCTGAGCGAATACGGCGGCAGTGAGCAGGCCGAGTCGCCGCTGTGCACGCCAGCTTGCTCAATGTGCTCCATCACGCCGCCGATCAGGGTTTTGCCGGCCACATCGCGTACGCAGTCCACATCGCACTCAATGGCGTCGTTCAAAAAACGGTCCAGCAGCACCGGCGAGTCGTGGCTGACCTTCACGGCTTCGCGCATGTAACGCTCGAGGTCGCGCTGCTCGTGCACGATTTCCATGGCGCGGCCGCCCAGTACGTAGCTTGGGCGCACGACCAGCGGATAACCAAGGGCCGCTGCTTTTTCAAGCGCCTCGGGCTCGGTGCGGGCTGTCGCGTTGGGCGGCTGGCGCAGCTTGAGCGCATGCAATAGCTTTTGAAAGCGTTCACGGTCTTCGGCCGCATCAATCATGTCGGGAGAGGTGCCGATGATGGGCACGCCGTTGCGCTCGAGGTCCAGCGCCAGCTTCAAAGGCGTCTGGCCGCCGTACTGCACGATCACGCCGAACGGCTTTTCTTTGTCAACGATCTCGAGCACGTCTTCGAGCGTCAGCGGCTCAAAGTACAGGCGGTCAGAAGTGTCGTAGTCGGTGGACACAGTTTCGGGGTTGCAATTGACCATGATGGTCTCGTAACCGTCTTCGCGCATGGCCAGTGCCGCGTGGACGCAGCAGTAGTCAAACTCAATGCCCTGGCCGATGCGGTTGGGACCGCCGCCCAACACCATGATCTTTTTCTTGTCGGTGGGCGCGGCTTCGCATTCGCTGCCTTCGGCCTCGTAGGTCGAATACATGTAGGCGGTGTTGGTCGCGAACTCGGCCGCGCAGGTGTCTACCCGTTTGTATACCGGCCGCACACCGAGTGCCTTGCGTTTGTCGCGAATGGCGGTGTCGGTGGTTTTGAGCTGACGCGCCAGACGGCGGTCTGAAAAACCTTTTTGCTTGAGCGCGCGCAAAGTTGTCGCGTCAATATGGTCCAGCGACATGGTTTCGAGCTCAAGCTCGACCTTGACGATCTGCTCGATCTGCACCAGAAACCAGGGGTCGATCTTGGTCAGCGCAAACACCTCGTCCACGCTCATGCCCAGGGCAAAAGCATCACCGACGTACCAGATGCGCTCGGGGCCGGGCGCACCCAATTCTTTTTCAAGCACTTCGCGGTCTTGCGTCTTTTCGTTCATGCCGTCCACCCCGACTTCCAGGCCGCGCAGGGCTTTCTGGAAAGACTCCTGGAAGGTGCGGCCCATGGCCATGACTTCGCCCACCGACTTCATCTGGGTGGTCAGGCGGGAATCTGCAGTCGGAAATTTTTCAAACGCAAAACGAGGGATCTTGGTAACGACGTAATCAATGCTGGGCTCAAAGCTGGCCGGCGTAGCGCCGCCGGTGATGTCGTTGCGCAATTCGTCGAGGGTGTAGCCGATGGCGAGCTTGGCAGCCACCTTGGCAATGGGGAAGCCCGTCGCCTTGGAGGCCAATGCGGACGAGCGCGAGACGCGTGGGTTCATCTCGATCACGACCATGCGGCCGTCCACCGGGTTGATAGAGAACTGCACGTTCGAGCCACCCGTGTCCACGCCGATTTCGCGAAGCACAGCCAGCGAAGCGTTGCGCAGGATCTGATATTCCTTGTCGGTCAGCGTTTGCGCCGGTGCCACGGTGATGGAGTCGCCGGTGTGCACACCCATGGGGTCCAGGTTTTCGATCGAGCAGACGATGATGCAGTTGTCGGCCTTGTCGCGCACGACTTCCATCTCGTACTCTTTCCAGCCGAGCAGTGACTCTTCAATCAACAACTCGTTGGTGGGCGAGGCTTCGAGACCGCGCTTGCAAATCGTCTCAAACTCTTCAGAGTTGTAGGCAATGCCGCCGCCGGTGCCGCCCAGCGTGAAGCTGGGGCGGATGACCGTGGGGAAACCCAGCGTTTTTTGCACAGTCCAGGCTTCATCCATGCTGTGGGCGATACCGGAGCGGGCTGAACCCAGGCCGATCTTGGTCATCGCGTCCTTGAACTTGAGCCGGTCTTCGGCCTTGTCGATGGCCTCGGGCGTGGCACCAATCAGTTCCACCTTGTATTTGTCGAGCACGCCGTGGCGCCAGAGGTCGAGCGCGCAATTGAGCGCAGTCTGCCCACCCATGGTCGGCAGGATCGCGTCGGGGCGCTCCTTGGCGATGATTTTCTCCACGGTCTGCCAGGTGATCGGCTCGATGTAGGTGACGTCGGCAGTCGCCGGGTCGGTCATGATCGTGGCGGGGTTGCTGTTGATCAGAATGACCTTGTAGCCCTCTTCCCGCAGGGCCTTGCAGGCTTGCACGCCGGAGTAGTCAAACTCGCAAGCCTGACCGATGATGATGGGGCCGGCCCCGATGATGAGGACCGATTGAATGTCTGTGCGCTTGGGCATTATTGAACTCCGGCAGTCGGTGCTGCGGCCTCCATCAACGCGGTGAAGCGGTCGAACAGGTAGGCAATGTCATGAGGGCCTGGCGAGGCTTCAGGGTGACCCTGAAAGCAAAACGCCGGCTTGTCGGTGCGGGCCAGGCCCTGCAAGGTGCCGTCAAACAGGCTGATGTGGGTGGCACGCAGGTTGGACGGCAAGGATTTTTCGTCCACCGCGAATCCATGGTTCTGGCTGGTGATGCTGACGCGCCCAGTGTCCAAGTCCTTGACGGGGTGGTTGGCACCGTGATGGCCGAACTTCATCTTGAAGGTCTTGGCGCCGCTGGCCAGCGCCAAGATCTGGTGCCCCAGGCAAATGCCGAAGGTCGGAATGCCGGTTTCGATCAGCTCACGGGCGGCAGCAATGGCGTAGTCACAAGGCTCAGGGTCGCCAGGGCCGTTGGACAAAAAGATACCGTCCGGCTTGAGCTTGAGCACCTCGGCGGCAGATGTCTGCGCCGGCACCACGGTGATGCGTGCGCCCCGCTCGGCGAGCATGCGCAGAATGTTTTTCTTCACGCCAAAGTCATAGGCAACCACATGAAACTTCGGCGCGCTTTGAACGCCGTAACCCGAGCCGAGCTTCCACTCTGTTTCGGTCCATGGATAAGATTTTTGGACAGACACCACTTTGGCCAGGTCTTGCCCGCTCATGCTGGGCGCGGTCTGCGCTGCAGCTACGGCCTTGGCAATCGCTGCGGGACTAACCGCCTCGCCGGCGGCCAGGGCCATGATGCAGCCGTTTTGCGCACCGTGAGTGCGAAGGTGGCGGGTCAGTTGGCGGGTGTCGAGGTTGGCAATTGCCACCGTGCCCTGGCTGACCAGGTACTCAGACAGTGACATTGTCTGGCGAAAGTTGGAGGCGATAAGGGGCAGGTCTTTGATGATGAGGCCCGCTGCATAGACTTTGCCGGCTTCGACGTCTTCGAGATTGACGCCGTAATTGCCGATGTGCGGGTACGTCAAGGTGACGATCTGCTGGCAGTAACTGGGGTCCGTCAGGATTTCCTGGTAGCCGGACATGGCGGTGTTGAAGACCACCTCACCCGTGGTGGCACCGGGGGCGCCTATGGAATTGCCGATAAAGACCGTGCCGTCTGCGAGCGCCAAAATGGCGGAAGGGTTGGTTCCCTGTAGAGACAAAAGCACTGGGTTCTCCGTGTGGTTACGGTTCGCCCAAGCGTGCACAAAAAGGTCTGGTGAAAGACACTGATTGACGGTTATTGGAAGGTTTTTGGCTTGACTTGGCGCTCGGGCGAAGCTGGTTTAGAAAAGCCACTGATTATAGCCGAGCCCGGGGACTGGTTCAGCTTCCTTGGGCCGCAGATGCACTCGCGTAAAGGCAAATGGCTGCTGCGGCACCCACATTGAGCGACTCCTCACCGCCCGGCTGGGCGATACGCACCGACAAGCGCGCCATGGCCGACAAGCCTGCACTGACACCCTGCCCTTCATGGCCCATGACCCAGGCGCAGGGTGAAGGCAGTTTCTGCTGATGCAAAAACGCGCCTTCATGCGAGCTGGTCACCACCAGCGGCACGGCCAAGGCTTGCAGGTCTTCAAGCTCCAGTCCTTCGATCAGCTGCAGTCCGAAATGCGCACCCATGCCGGCGCGCAGCACCTTGGGTGACCAGAGCGCGGCCGTGCCTTTGAGCGCCAGCACCTGCCCGAAACCAAAGGCTGCCGCGCTTCGCAAAATCGAGCCCACATTGCCGGCGTCCTGCACGCGGTCAAGCACTACTGTGGCGGCGTCTGCTTGCAAAGCGGGCGCTGCCGGCAAAGTCATCACAAAACCCATGGCGGCCGGTGACTCCAGGGCGCTGAATTCGGGCCACAGGGCATCGGCAATCACCAGGGTCTTGCCGGCTGCGGCCGACCACTGGGCAGGAGCCTGCGGCCAGAACGATTCAGAAAAAACGGCTGCTTGCGGCGACCAGCCACGCGCTAAAGCGGCGCGGCACAGATGGTCACCTTCCAGCCAGACCAGCCCTTCCTTACGGTAGGCCGTGCTGTCATGCGCGAGTTTGCGCAAGGTCTTGATGAAAGGATTAGCGCGTGAAGCAACGTGGGTGGGCTCGCCAGGCCCTGCGATGTTGCCTGGAAAGCTCATTGCAAGACCCGCGCCACCGGCGCAAATGTCCGTCGGTGTTCAGGGCAGGCACCATGCTGCTGCAAGGCGACAAGGTGCTCTGCTGTGCCATAGCCCTTGTGCGATGCAAAGCCATACTGCGGATACGCCAAGTCCATTTCCTGACACCAGCGGTCTCGCCAGACTTTGGCCAGGATGGAGGCCGCAGAAATAGCGGGCACCAAGGCGTCACCCCCGACAATCGCTTCGGCGACGATGACCAGGGTCGGAATGCGGTTACCGTCGACCAGCACCTTGGTAGGTTTTAAGCGCAAGCCCTCCACCGCGCGCCTCATGGCCAGCATGGTCGCCTGTAGGATATTGATCTCGTCGATTTCAGCTGCCGAGGCCTGAGCAATTGAAAAGCACAAAGCCTTGGCGCGAATTTCGTCATACAAATTTTCGCGGCGCAAGGCCGTGAGTTTTTTGGAGTCGGCCAAACCCTTGATCGGGTGCAGATCATCAAGAATTACAGCGGCCGCCACCACAGGACCCATCAAAGGGCCGCGGCCGGCCTCGTCTACACCGGCCACCAGACCGGGAACATCCCACACCAGGGGCGTTTGCTCAGCTTGCAAGAATTTTTTCGATCGCATCTGTTGCCAATTGAGTCGTGTCGCGCTGCAGTTGAATATGCAAGGCGGTGAATTTTTTCTGAACCTCGCTTATTTTCGCAGGGCTTGACTCGGCCGCTTGCAGCCAGTCGATGACCGCAGAGGCCAGCGCCGCTGGCGTTGCCGCATCTTGTAAAAATTCAGGAACCACAAACTCGCCACACAAAATATTGGGCAAGCCGACCCAGGGCTGCAGCTTGAGCCGGCCCTTGAGCCACCACGAAAGCCGGTTCATGCGGTAGGCAATCACCATCGGGCGCTTGAACAAGGCTGCCTCCAGCGTGGCCGTCCCGCTGGCGATCAGCGTGACATCGCAGGCGGCCAGCACCGCGTGCGACTGGCCATCAACAATCTTGAGTATTTCAGTCAAACCGGCGGCAAGCGTCAGGCGCTGCAACTCGGCCTTGAGCCGGGGCAGCGCCGGCACGATGAATTGCGTGCCAGGACGTTGACGGGCAATCAAAGACACTGCCGCCAGAAATGGGGGGGCCAAATGGTCAATCTCCGCTTGCCTGCTTCCCGGCAGCACTGCCACCACAGGACGGTCCAGCGCCAGCCCCAGGGCCAGACGAGCGGCCTCTTGGTCTGCTTGCATGGGAATCATGCTCGCCAAAGGGTGACCCACATAGGTGGCCGCAATGCCATGCTGCGCCAACAGAGCGGGTTCAAAAGGAAAAAGGCACAGCACATGGTCCGCACTGCGCTTGATTTTCTGAACGCGCTCAGGCCTGGAGGCCCAAATCGAAGGGCTGACAAATTGAACCGTCTTGACACCAGCTTGGCGCAGGGATGCTTCGAGGTCCAGATTGAAGTCAGGCGCATCAATGCCAATGAACACATCCGGGCGCCGGGCCAGCAAGTGTTGTTTCAAATTGCGGCGTATGCCAGAGATCTCCCGGTAGTGCAGCAGCACATCGACATATCCCAGCACAGCCAGTTTGTCACTGGGCCACAAAGCCTTGAAGCCGAGCGCCTGCATGCGCACGCCGCCAATGCCTTCAGCTTTCAAGTCAGGCCAGCGCTTTTGTAAGCCGCTCAGCAGCAAGCCTGCGAGTAAATCACCGGAGGTCTCTCCGGCCACCATCGCCAGATGCGGACTGTACGGGGCAGCCACCAAACCAGCAGCATGAGACGTCAACATGGCGGGAGATATCGGCACACCGGCCATTGAAAAATCAGCGCACGATACCGCGCTGCGGCGAGGTTCCGGCCAGGAAATCAAGCATCATGGCCACGTCGGCTTCGGCCTCGGGATGGCTTTGCGTCAGGCTGGCAATGCGCTCTTTGGCTTGTTCAAGCGTCAGCTCACTACGGTAGAGCGCGCGCTGCATGCCTTTAACGGCGGCAATTCGCTCAGGTGAAAAGCCGCGCCGGCGCAAGCCTTCAAAGTTCATCGATCGCGCGGCAGCAGGCTGCCCCTGGCACATCACATAAGGCGGCAGGTCAGCAAAAAGCAGGGAGCACATGGCCGTCATGCTGTGGGCGCCCAAGCGCACAAACTGATGCACCACCGTGAAACCGCCCAAAATAGCCCAGTCACCCACATGCACATGGCCGGCGAGTTGGGCATTGTTGGCAAAGATCGTGTGATTGCCCACCACGCAGTCATGCGCGAGATGAACGTAAGCCATGATCCAGTTATCGTTGCCCACGCGGGTGACGCCGGCATCGCCGGGCGAACCGATGTTGAGCGTGCAAAACTCACGGATGGTGTTTCGATCACCAATCACCAACTCACAGGGCTCACCGGCATACTTTTTGTCCTGCGGAATAGCGCCAATCGAGTTGAACTGAAAAATTTTGTTGTCACGCCCTATGGTGGTGTGACCCTCGATCACGCAATGCGCACCGATGCTTGAGCCGGCTGCGATACGGACATGCGGGCCAATCACGCTGTAAGGCCCCACGCTAACAGACTCGTGAAGTTGCGCCTGCGGATCAACCAGCGCGGTAGGATGAATGGCCGTCACCTGGTATTCCTCGGCTCAGGGCAGCGTGCGCATGGTGCACATCAGTTCGGCTTCGCAGGCCAGTTGCTCATCTACCCGGGCGACGCCCTTGAATTTGAATATGCCCGACTTCATTCGCTCCAGAGAAACGTCCATCACCAGCTGGTCGCCAGGCTCAACCGGACGCTTAAAGCGTGCGCCGTCAATGCCGGCAAAATAATAAATTGTCTTTTCACCAGGGGTGGTGCCCAAGGCATCAAACGCCAGCAAGGCCGCCACCTGGGCCATCGCCTCGAGCATCAGCACGCCAGGCATGACGGGGCGGTGCGGAAAATGTCCGACGAAAAAAGGCTCGTTGATGGTGACGTTTTTAATCGCCTTGATACGTTTGCCTTTTTCAAGCTCCAGCACCCGGTCTACCAGCAAAAAGGGGTAGCGGTGCGGCAGTTGCTTGAGAATTTCGTAAATGTCCATCATGGCTGTTCTTTGGTTGCTGGCAAAGCAGTGGGCTGCTGCAGTGCAATCTGCTTTTCAACTTGTTTGAGCCGGTCGCGCAAACTGTGCAAATGCTTGAGAGTCGCCGCATTTTTTTCCCATGAGGCATTGTCGTCGACGGGAAAGAAACCGCTGTAATGACCCGGCTGAAGAATCGAGCGAGTGACAACAGTTGCCACCGAAATATTCACCCGGTCGGCCAGCGTCAAATGCCCCAAAATCATGGCCGCACCGCCGATAGTGCAATGCGCGCCAATGCGAGCACTGCCAGCCACGCCGACGCAACCGGCCATGGCCGTGTGCGCGCCAATATGCACGTTGTGGCCAATCTGTATCAAATTGTCGAGTTTGACGCCGTCCTCGATCACGGTGTCATCCAGCGCGCCACGGTCAATGCAGGTATTGGCACCGATTTCGACATCATGGCCAATGCGCACAGCGCCTAATTGCTCGATCTTTTCCCAGCCGCCGGCATGGGGCGCAAAGCCGAAACCGTCTGCGCCAATGACAACGCCGGGGTGAAGAATGCAGCGTTCACCCATCAGGCAGCCTTCACCCAAAGTAACCCGGGCAGCTAAACGGCTGCCGGCACCGACCTGCGCATTGCGACCGATCACCGTGTGTTCACCGATGCGCACGCCGGCTGCGATCACAGCACCGGCTGCAATGCAGGCAAACGCACCCACAAAAACACCATCACCAAGACGCGCTGTGGGGTCGATGACGGCAGTGGGATGAATGAGCGCGGCAGGCAACACCTCGTGATGCAGCTTCCACAGCTGAGTCACACGTGCAAAGTAACGATAAGGATCGCTGACCACAATGCACGCACCGCGCGCCAGGGCTGCCGCCTTGAACTGATGGGGAACAATCACGCAAGCAGCCGATGTTGCGGCCAGTTGGCTCAAATATTTGGCGTGGCTGATAAAGCTCAGCGAATGAGGTGTTGCAGACTCTAAGGAAGACAGGCTTTGAATTTGGGTCCGGGCATCAGCGAGCAATTCAGCATCAAATTCGCCGGCAAGTGCACCGGCAATTTCACTCAGGCTCAGAGACACGCCGCGCCGTACCAGGGGAATTTACCGGACGTTGCCGGCATTCAAGGCCTTGATCACCTTGTCGGTAATGTCATGTTTGGCGTTGACATACACGGCTTCTTGCAAAATCAGATCGAATTTTTCCGCCTCGGCCAAAGACCTCACCACGCGGTTGGCGCGCTCGATGACCAACTGCAACTCTTCGTTTTTACGGCTGTTAAGGTCTTCCTGGAACTCACGGCGTTTGCGCTGGAACTCACGGTCTTGTTCGACCAGTTGGCGTTGCCGTGTGTTGCGCTGACTCTCCGACAAAGTGGGTGCGTCACGCTCCAGCTTTTCAGATTGCGCCTTGATCTGACCGCCTAAATCGGCAATGTCTTTTTCACGCTTGGAAAATTCCTGCTCAAGCTTGGCTTGCGCAGCTTTGGAGGTGTTGGCCTCGCGAAAAATTCGGTCCAGGTTGACAATACCAACCTTGAATTCCTGCGCACTGGCAGCAGCGCCCGCCATGGGCAACAAAATGCAGACAAGGATATGACGAAGAGAAAAAGTCATTAGAAAGCTGTACCGATCTGGAATTGGATTGTTTGTATTCTATCGCCAGCTTTTTTACGCAATGGCTTGGCAAAACCCAAACGCAAGGGGCCCACCGGGGATATCCAGCTCATGCCAACACCCGTTGAGGCCCGCAACTCAGTCAAGCTGTAGTTGGCGGACTCACTAAAGACATTGCCAGCGTCGACAAAAGCAAACATGCGCAAGGTCCGGTCATTGCCCGCACCCGGGAAGGGGGCAATGAGTTCGGTGTTGATCGTGATTTTCTTAGGGCCGCCTATGGCAGTCCCGCTTTCATAAGGGCCCAAAGAGCCCAGCTCAAAACCTCGTACCGAGCCCAAGCCGCCAGAGAAGGAGTTCTTGAACACAGGGAAAGTCTGGCCGTTCAGGCCAGCGCCCCAACCCAGCTCGCCGTTCAGCCCGATGGTGAACTGCTTATTGAGCGGAATGTACTGCTGAATCTGATAATTTGCGCGCAAATAGCGGATGTCTCCTGCAATCCCCCAGTCGCCGTTAACACGCTGGTAAAGGCCCCGGGTCGGCACCAGGGCGCTGTCACGTGTGTCACGCGACCAGCCAACAGTCAAGGGCACTAAAGTGCTCTTGGCGCCGTAGTTATTGACTTGCAGCTGCCAAGTCTTCGGCAAAGCGATGGAGCCCTCTCGGATGTGCAGGGACTCGACACCACCCCCAAGGTACACAGTATCGTTTTCAGTGAAAGGCACACCAAAGCGCAAGCTGGCTCCGTTAGTCACCAGGGAGTAGTCGCCCGTTTGACCATCCAAAGGCTTGGTAGTACGGGTATAGACGTCAATCGTGCGAGACACGCCGTCGGCCGTGAAATACGGGTCCGTGGTACTGACCACGAGCTGTCGGCTGGACTTGCTGGTGTTGACTTCCAGACCCAAGTAATTGCCCGAGCCCATGAAATTTTCTTGCCGGATACCCGCCATGACGGAAAACTTATCGCCACTGGAATAACCAGCGCCAAGTTGTAAATTACCGGTTGGCTTTTCAGCCACTGTCAAAGTCAAATCGACTTGGTCTTGCGCGTTCGGCACTTCCTGCGTGTCAACCGCCACATTCGTGAAAAACCCCAGGCGGTCCACCCTGTCGCGCGATCGTCGGATGTTGTCGCCGTCGTACCAGGACGACTCAAACTGCCGGAACTCCCGGCGCACAACTTCATCGCGGGTGCGGTTATTACCGGCAATATTGATGCGGCGCACATAGGCGCGGCGTGAGGGATCAGCCCTCATCACAAAACTGACAAGATTGCTTTGACGGTCAATCACGGGCGTCGCCTCGACCCGCGCAAATGCAAAGCCGAAGGTGCCAAAATATTCGTTAAACGCCTTGGTGGTTTCGGCCACCTGGTCAG
The DNA here is from genome assembly GCA_044357185.1 of Polaromonas sp. Classification (GTDB taxonomy): domain Bacteria; phylum Pseudomonadota; class Gammaproteobacteria; order Burkholderiales; family Burkholderiaceae_C; genus Polaromonas. The sequence goes on along the minus strand of JBIKPY010000020.1, from coordinate 3,089 downwards.
CGTTGTAGGCTGCTCCAGGCTTGATGGTGATGAGCGACTTGAACTCTTCTTCACGCCCAAGGTAATTGCCTTCAAGGCGAATGGCAGAAACCACGAATCTTTCACCCTCAAAAATATTGAGGGTGATGCTGATGTTTTGCTTGTCTGGGGAGATCGCTACCTGAGACGAATCGACTCGAAAGTCCAGGTAGCCACGGGACAGGTAATACGACCGGAGCGTCTCAATGTCAGCATTGAGCTTGACGCGCGAATAGCGATTGGACTTGGTGTACCAGCTCAGCCAACCGCCTGTGTCCAAGTCAAACAGCTTGCGAAGTGTCGACTCGCTGAAAGCTTTGGCACCAATTAAGCGAATGTCGTTGATCTTTGCAGTTTCGCCCTCGGTCACGCTGAAGGTCAGATTGACCCGATTACGCTCAATGGGCGTGACTGTGGTGACCACCTGCGCACCATACAGGCTGCGATTGACATACTGTCGTTTGAGTTCATTCTCGGCCATGTCTGCCAGGGCCTTGTCAAAGGGTTGACCTTCATAAAGTCCTGCATCGCGCATCGCTTTTTTCAGAAAGTCTTTGTCGAATTCTTTGTTGCCCACAAAATCAACGCCGGCCACGGACGGCCGCTCTTCAACAATCACCACCAGCACGTCACCACTGACTTCCAGCCGAACATCCTTGAAAAGACCCAATGCAAACAAAGCGCGAATAGCGGCTGAAGCCTTGTCATCGCTATAGCTTTCACCGACGCGCAAGGGGATGGATGCGAAAATGGTGCCGGGCTCCACACGCTGCAAGCCTTCGACTCGAATATCACGAACCGTGAAGGGCTCAATGCCCCATGCCAGGCTTGCGCTCAGCAGGCCAGTCGCCAAAGCGCGCAGTTTGAAACGGTCAAATTGGTGATGCATGAAATATCAGGTAGGAAGCTGTTGCTGAGCGCAACGTCAAGTTAAGAGTAAACCTATGCGCCAAGACGAACGAGATCGTTAAATAGTGCGACCATCATCAAAAGCAGCAAAAACGCCATGCCGCCGCGATGCAGCCGCTCCATCCAAAGATCAGAGACGCTACGACCGGTTGCAGCCTCATAAAGATAATACATCAGGTGTCCGCCATCCAAAACAGGCACCGGCAGCAAGTTGAGCACCCCCAGACTGACGCTGATCAGCGCCAGAAACAACAAATAAGCGCTCCAGCTATGGCTGGCTGACTTGCCGGCATATTCGGCAATGGTCAGCGGGCCGCTGAGATTTGTGAGGGACGCCTGTCCCGTCACCATGCGAAACATCATGTCCAAACTCAGCGCAGAGACGTCCCAGATTTTTTTAAGACCCCCGTACAGGCCGTCCCAAAACCCGTAACTCACCGTCACCATCTCAGGAGGCGCGCCTACAAAAGCGCCAATCTTGCCCACCAAGGCAGTCCCCTCTGCCTGCACCTGGGGCTGCACCGGCAACAAGATGGTCTGCCCGGATCGCTCAATCTGCCAGATCTGGCTTGGGGCCAGTCCACCTGCTACCGGGGAAGGCCCGGCGGCACGGATCAAATCCCGAAGCTGCTGTCCGTCCCGCACCGGGCGCTCTCCGATGCGCAGCACCAGATCACCCGCAAGCAGACCCGCATTAGATGCAGCACCACCGCTACGAACTTCACCAATAACAGGCGGCGTCCAGGGCCCCAGCAAGCCAATACGGCGAAAAAGCTGGGTATCGATCTCCGTGGCATTCAGGGCGCTCAGCGCCAGTACGAATTCACGGTTGAAGCCCGGGGTTTCAGCACTCGGGCTCTTGGCCGTCACCTGGCTGACGCCCTGCCCGGTCACCACGCGCAGCAAAAGATCGCGTCCCTGCAGGGCGCCATCGGTAAGCTGCCAGCGCAAATCATCGAAAGATCGCACATCCTGCATAGCTTCGGGGCTAAAACCTGCCTGCGTGACCCACTCACCACCCTTCAGACCCGCCTTCGCTGCCACCGAGTCGGCCAAGGGGCTGGCCAGTACAGCCCGGGGCTCCTGTTGCCCTGCCCAGTTCACCACCGCATAAAGAAGAACAGCCAGCAACAAATTGGCCAGCGGGCCAGCCGCCACCACCGCTGCACGCGCACGCAAAGGCTGGCGGTTAAAAGCCTGGTGCGCCTCGGCAGGGTCTACCGGGCCTTCACGCTCGTCTAGCATGGACACATACCCCCCCAGGGGCAATAGTCCGATCGAAAATTCTGTCGGCTGTCCGGCCCAACGCCAACTGAAAATCGGCTTGCCAAAACCAATCGAAAACTTCAAGACCTTGACGCCACAAGCCCGGGCCACACGGTAGTGGCCATACTCATGCACAGTGATCAACAAGCCCAAAGCAAGAACAAAAGCCAGCAGCGTCAGCATGCTCAGGCTTCCAGTCGCTTGACAAGTTGCTGCGCCGTATCGCGGGTCTGCTGATCGATGCGCAGCAGATCTTCGATACCGCTGACGGCGCTCAGCTTCACGCTGTCCAGAGCGTCCCGGTTAACGCGGTGAATCTGGTCAAAGCGAATTTGCCCGCCCAGGAAAGCGGCCACGGCCACCTCGTTGGCCGCATTGAGCACCGCTGTGCTGCCTGCAGGTCCGCCCAGCACCTCCCAAGCCAGGGCCAGGCCGGGGAAACGGCGTGGATCGGGCGTGTCAAAGGTCATTTGGGCCAAGGCCCGAAAATCCAGTGCTTTGGCACCTGAAGCGATACGCCCCGGCCAGGCCAGACCGTAGGCAATCGGAACCCGCATGTCTGGCGTGCCAAGCTGAGCCACTACCGAGGTGTCGCGGTATTGCACCATCGAATGGATGATGCTTTGCGGGTGAATCACCACCTCGATCTGCTGAGGTGACACACCAAACAGGTACTTCGCTTCGATGACTTCCAGTGCTTTGTTCATCATGGTGGCCGAGTCCACCGAAATTTTGCGTCCCATCACCCAATTCGGGTGTGCACAGGCCTGGTCGGGCGTGACATGCTGCAAAGTGTCGGGATCGCGCTCACGAAACGGCCCGCCCGACGCAGTGAGGATGATTTTTTCAACCCGCTCGGCCCAAGTGCCGGGGTCTTCAGGCAAAGACTGAAAAAT
>JBIKPY010000081.1:0-11510 GCA_044357185.1 Polaromonas sp. | reverse complement strand
AAGCCACTTAGCATGAGCAGCATGCTCAGACCCATGGTGGCGCCGCCATAAATGAGCATGAAGCCCAGCACCGACGTCATGACCGACATGGGGATCACAGCGCCGCCCAGCGTGACCGGGTTGATGACACGGGGGTGGATGATGCGTACCAACTCGCGCCGGGCTTGCTTGACCAACAAGACCATACGCACCATCTTGATGCCGCCACCCGTGGAGCCCGCACACGTCGCAAAGCAGCCCAGAAACATCAACAAGATCGGGGCAAACACCGGCCACTGTGTGTAATCGGTTGCGGCATAACCAGTGGTGGTTGCCAAAGAAACCACATGAAAGGCACTGATCCGCAGGGCCTCCATCCCGTCGTCGTACACGCCATGCACCAACAACAAACCCATCACCAACAAGGTGGCCGCCAACAAAACACCCAAGTAGGTTCGGATTTCACGGTCGCTGCTGATGGGCAAAATGGAGCGACTGCGCAGCACCACAAAGTAGCGCACAAAACTGATCCCTGCCAAGGTCATGAAAACGATGGCCACCCACTCGATCATGGGCGAGTTGAAGTGTCCAAAACTGGCATCGTAGGAAGAAAAACCACCCAAACCCATGGTGGTGCACATGTGCATGAAGGCATCGGCCCAGCTCATGCCGGCCCAGCGGTAAGCCAACAGGCACGCGCCCGAAAACAGGAAGTAAACGCCCCACAAGCCCCGCGCCGTTTCGGCAATTCGGGGGGTGAACTTGGTGTCTTTCATGGGGCCGGGCGTTTCGGTCTTGTACAGCTGTATGCCGCCCAATCCCAACATGGGCAACACCGCCACCACCAACAGCATGATGCCCAGCCCACCGATCAGCTGCAAAAAACAGCGCCAAATATTGACCGAAACCGGCAAGTGCTCAAGCCCCGTCAAAGCCGTGGCGCCCGTGGCGGTGAGCGCGCTCATGGCCTCAAAGTACGCTTTAAACCAAGTGATTTCAGGCACTAAAAACATAAGAGGCAAGGCGGAGTAGGCAGGCAAAACCAACCACACCATGTTGACCAACAAAAAGCCGTCTTTGGTCTTTAATTCACACCGATGCTTTTGTGTGATCGCTGCCAATGCCAAGCCACTGAGTGCCGTAAAACCAAAACCAGCCAACCAAATCAATTGAAAATCTTGGTGGTCTTCGAACCAGGCCCATATGCCTGGCACCAAAAATGTCACCGAGAACGCGATCAAGATGCGTGCCATTAAGGACAGCACGGGTGCGAAGAAAGTGAACATCAGCCAAAAAAGGTCGCGCTGACCTGAAAAAGTTTTTCCACCGCACGCACATCGCGTTTGTTGGGGATGAACAAGATGATGTGATCATCGGCCTCAATCAGGGTGTCGTGGTGAGGCATCAGCACCTCGGATTTTTTATCCAAGCCACGCACGATAGCGCCCATGCTCACGCCTGGGGGCAGTTTGATTTGTTCGACACGGCGTCCGACTAATTTCGACGTCTTGATGTCACCACGTGCAATGCCCTCCAGCGCCTCAGCTGCGCCACGACGCAGGCTGTGCACTGCCGCCACATCGCCCCGACGCAGGTGTGCCAACAACTCGCCAATCACAGTTTGTGCAGGTGATATCGCGATGTCAATCGTGCTGCCTTGCATCATTTCGGCATACGCACGGCGGTTGATCAGGGCCATGACGCGCCGCGCGCCCATGCGTTTGGCCAGCATGGCGGACATGATGTTGTCCTCGTCGTCGCTGGTCATCGCCAGAAACAGATCCATCTCGCCCACATTCTCTTCGTGCAGCAGGTCTTCATCGGCACCGTCGCCATTCAGAATCAAGGTGCTGGACGGCAACTGGCTGGCCAAATAGGCGCAGCGGTTTTTATCGCTTTCGATCAGCTTTACATCGTATTGGTCCGCCAGAATGCGAGCCAAACGCAAGCCCACCTTGCCGCCACCGGCCAGCATCAGGCGCTTGACGGGTTGGTCGGTTTTGTGGATGCCGGCCAACACGGAGGTGATTTTGCGGGTGTCGGCCAACACAAACACCTCGTCGCCCGGCAGGATGCGGGTCTCGGGCAATGCGTCCACCTGCGTGTCTTGCCGGTACAAGGCCACCACGCGCATCTCGGCATCCGGCAATCGTTCGCGAAACTCGGCAATGGTGTGGTTCACCAGCAGGCTGTCGGCGGCCGCACGCACCACGATCAGGCTGACGCGGCCATCGGCAAATTCAAGCACTTGCAAGGCCTCGGGGTACTGGATGAGCTGCTCGATGTAGCGCATGACCGACTCTTCGGGACAGATCACATGGTCAACGGCAAACCCCGAATTGCCCAACAATTCATCGCCCTCGTTGAATTCGGGTGACCGCAGGCGGGCGATGGTGGTGGGCACGTTGAACAGGTCGTGAGCGATCTTGCAGAACACTAAATTTGTCTCATCAGCCGCGGCGCAGCCAATGACCATGTCCGCGTCTTGGGCCCCGGCTTCGCGCAGCACCGAGGGCTGAATGCCGTTGCCCACCACGCCGCGCAGGTCCAAGCGCTCTTCGAGCAGCCTGAGGCGTGCCGGATCCTGGTCGATGACGGTGATGTCGTTTTGCTCGGAAACCAGGCTTTCAGCAACGCTTTCGCCCACACGGCCAGCGCCCAAGATGATGATGTTCATGGGGGCAAATGATAAGTGAGCCGTGCTTCAAAAGGTGTAATCGGATTGGACTCTAAGCTTAGACGCTACTCAACCCTTAAGCGCTAGGTCCGAGCTAGCCCGAAGCTCCTTCGGCAACCGTTTTTCAAGGCGGTCACCGACGGGAGAAACGTTGCCGGATTGCTCTGACCACCGGAAACAAGATGGAGGCTGCGACCAGCACGAGCAGAACGGCGGCGATCGGCCGCTCAATGAAGATCGATAAGCTGCCAAAAGACAGCAACAGCGACTGCCGGATGGAAGTCTCCATCAGCTGGGCCAAGACCAGGGCAAGCACCAGCGGTGGCCGCGGTATGTTGAACTTGATCATCAGCCAACCAAGCACACCAAAGAAAAGACACATCCAGACAGTGCCCATATCAAGTGTTGCCGCGTACGCTCCAACCAGCGAAAAAATAAGGATTCCCGGGGCCAAAAAGACGTAGGGCACGCGCAGCAGCATGGCGCTGAGCGGTGCCAGTGGCAGGTTGATCACCAGCAGGAAAACGTTGCCTACGAACATGCTCGCGATCAGGCCCCAGACAAGCGTGGCTTCTTGCTGCATCAGCATCGGCCCAGGCCTTACGCCGTGCAGCACCAGAGCAGCCAGCAAGACGGCGGTGCTTGCCGAACCGGGAATTCCAAGTGCAAGCATTGGTATGGTTGCACCGTGCGAGGCGGCGTTGTTCGCTGCCTTTGCAGCGGCAACACCGTCGATGGCGCCTTTGCCAAAGCGCTCGGGTTGCCGGCTGAATCGGCGTTCGGTGACGTAGGCCAGCATAGAGGCGACCGATGCGCCTGCGCCGGGCATCATTCCGACGACCAGGCCGACAAAGCCGCCGCGCACGATCGCAGCTCGGCTTTCAGCCCATTCGGCAGCTGTCAGCCACATTTCCCGAAAGCGCGTGCGGATGGGTTGCATGCTGTGAACCCGCTCGAGCGAAGAAAGCACCTCGGCAATTCCGAACACGCCGATCGCAACCGGAATGAAGTCGATGCCTTCGAACAACCCTGGCTGGTCGAAGGTGAGGCGCGGCGCACCGGTCACGGGGTCGGCGCCGACAAGCGCCACAGTCAGACCGAGTGCAGCTGCCATCAGGGCGCGCACCGGCGAGCCACTTAGGCTTGCCGCCGCGGTGATGCCGAGCAAAGCCAGCAGAAAGTACTCCGGCGCGTTAAATTTCAAGGCGACTAGGCTTTAGAAAAGGCATAAACTAAAAAGTACAAGAATTTTAGGAGGCGAAATGCGTATCAAATTTAAATTAGTTCTTTGTATATGCGCTCTCTTTTTTTTGAGGGCGGCTTATGCGGCCCCTGAATTCTCTAAAGGGCCGGGGCTTTTGTTTTTAGTTGGGTCATCCGCCAAATTCTCAGATTCCAACAAGTGGGTTCAGATCAGCAAGCACCAAGAAAAAAACAATAAGCTCATGATTTATGCCCACGGGGGTGCAGGGCTCACAGATCCTGACAAGCGTAGGGTTTCTTTATTCAAACAATGGGGATTCGACACCATTTCTTTTGATGCATTTGCTATGAACGATCTTGACGGTACGTGGGTCAATAGAAATTTAACTGACCGGGCCAAACAAGATTTGATAATGAATGTAATGAGTGGCGCCGTTGAATTCACACTCAATCAAAACACATACACAGATATCGTCTTATATGGCCAATCTAATGGCGCCAAAGTGGTGATCAACGTCATCAAAAGACATGAACCTAACCCTCGGATAAAGCTTATTTTGTCTGAGGCACCGCCCCCAACTGGAAACCCCTTGCCCTTCGACATTCAAACAACAACTTATCTTTTTTTTGGTGAAAAAGATAATTGGGGCGGCATGAGTGAGGAAGACCTCATGTGGACAAGAAAAGCGCCTTTCTTGCACCAACCTTCAATCAAAGAGTGGGTTGCGCAGCAATCAGAAAAGGGGCGCCCCGTCAAGGCAACGCTTTACCCCAATTCTGGCCATAGCTTTCATTGGGGAAAGTTAACGCCCCTCGCTCGGAATATGGCTGGCATTGGGACAATCACCGGCAATCTGGGTGCTAGTAACGAAGACCGGATTCAATACGAAAAAGATGTCAAACGCATCGTTACCGAAATGATTAAGTAGGACTAAGGGCACTGGCTTCTAACCATGGGCGACTGCTGTAACTAAGTCTGCGGTTGGATTGCTGGCGAAGTCATTGGACACATCTCCGTACAAATTGCGGGAATATCCAGTTTGTAATCAGCTACTGTCCCCGAGCGTCTAAACACCCCACAAAGCTCGACTATATTTGCCGCATGCATACAAGCCTTCTACTTTTGCGCACTGCGGCGGTCTTTCCGGCAGCCACTGCAGCTGCCATCTGGCGTTAGTGCTTTGATCTCTGATTCCCTGACCCCACCTGACTTGCGCGCCATGGCGGCTGAGCTGCCTTCCGGGCCGGGAGTTTACATTTTTCACGGGCAAGAGGGCGCGCTGCCCCTTTACATCGGCAAGAGCGTCAACCTGCGCAGCCGGGTGCTGTCGCACCTGCGCAACCCTGACGAAGCTAATTTGCTGCGGCAGACGCGCCGCATCAGCCACATCCGCACGGCAGGTGAGATCGGTGCGCTCTTGTTGGAGGCCAGTTTGATCAAGCAGCAGCAGCCCTTGCTCAATCAGAAACTGCGGCGCAACCGGCAGCTTTGCTCTTGGCGCTGGAAGGGCGATCAGCTAGATGTTGTCTATTCAAAAGATGTCAACTTCGCCACAGAACCATCTTTGTTTGGCCTGTACGCCAGCCGCCATGCGGCCATAGAGGGATTGCATCAACTGGCTGACCAGCACCGGCTTTGCTATGGCGCACTGGGGCTGGAAAAGTTGAAGGCGGGCCGCGCCTGTTTTCGCGCCAGCATCTCGCTGTGTGCCGGTGTTTGCCGGGGTGATGAAAGCGCAGAGGCACATGGCCGTCGCCTGTTCTCCAGTCTGGAGGGTTTGCGTGTGGCCTGCTGGCCATACCCGGGGGCCATCGGCTTGACCGAGCGCTTCGAGGACCTGTGCCAGGTGCATGTGATTCGCAACTGGTGTTATCTTGGCAGTGTGAGTGACCTGAGCCAAGCCAGTGCGCTGGACGAGATGGCCGCTGGTTTCGATGCGGACGGCTACAAAATTTTGTGCCGCCCGGTGCTCAGCGGCAGCGCGCACATCACGCTGCTGGGCCCAAACAACCTGAGGGAGACTGTATGAACCGACTGGCGCAATCTGTTGGCAAATGGTTGGCGACCTACCTGAGCAAAGAGCTTGAGATCGATGGCACGGCACCGCCCTCGAACCCCTTGCACCTGCAAGCCATTTTGCAAGCGGGTGATGTTTTGCTGGTCGAGGGCAACACCCGGCTCAGTAGCGCTATCAAATACCTGACCCAGTCCACCTGGTCGCATGCCGCGCTATACGTGGGTGTGGATGCTGCGCCCGGCATGCCGCAAGGCCACTGTCTGGTGGATGCTGACACCGTGCAGGGTGTGCGCAGCATCGGGCTGGAAAAATTTGCCCACTTGCACACCCGAATCTGCAGACCTATTGGCCTGACGCCGCAAGAGCGCAACACGGTGGTTCATGCGGCAATTGCAAAAATAGGGCACCAATACGACCTGCGCAATGTGTTTGACTTGGCCAGGTATTTGTTCCCCACACCGCCCGTGCCCACACGCTACAGACGCAGGCTGCTGGCTTTGGGCAGCGGGGACCCCACACGCGCAATTTGCTCCACCCTGATTGCGCAGGCCTTTGAAAGTATTCAATACCCCATACTTTCTTTAGAAAAGCGCCAGGCCCAATCTTTTGCCCGGGGTGCTTGGTTTGAACCCACGGCCTTTAAGCCCAAACACTTCAGCTTGTTGACCCCCCGGGACTATGACGTCTCGCCGTACTTTGCCATCGTCAAACCCACGGTCGAGTGCGGTTTTAATTTCCGTGATCTGGAGTGGGCGCAATAATGCCCGCACACCCCTCAGAAGAAAACATGCAAAGTACAAAAACCCCCGTGCCTCAAGCCTGGACTGCAGACGATCTTCGTCAGGACGAATCCTGGATTCAGCGCCTGAGCGCCGCCGAGGTTGAGGGCTTTGACCTGGCCCTAGCGCACGCCAGGCGCCTGAACAAACCGCTGCTGGCGATGGCGCAAGCCGACTTTCCGCTGAGTGATGCATCGCGCGCTGCCTTGGCACGCGCCGTTGCCACCACGCAAACCGGCTTTGGCATGTGCCTCGTGAAGGGCTTTCCGGTGGACCGCTGGAGTGAGGCCGACACCCGGCTGGCTTACTGGGGCATGAGCCTCTACATGGGAGTGGGCCGCACGCAAAACCGCGCCAGCCAGGTGATGAATGATGTGCGTGACGAGGGCGGTGACTACAAGGCCAAGGGCGGGCGCGGTTACAACACCAAGGCCGGGCTGGACTTTCACCAGGACTCTTGCGACGTGGTGGGCCTTTTGTGCAGGCGCACTGCCAAAAGCGGCGGCACGAGCAAAGTGATCAGCTCGATGGCATTGCGAAACGAGGTGCAGCGCTTGCGGCCGGACTTGATGGCGGTGTTACAGCAGCCGTTTTTTCACAGTTACCAGGGCACGCAAGACCCGTCTCAGCCGCCGTTTTACCGCTGCCCGATTTTTGGCAATCACCCTGAATTTTTTGTGGCGCGCACCAACCGCAAAAACACCGATGCCGCTCAGCGCGATTTCCCCGTAGTGCCGCGCCTGACCGCCTTGCAGACCGAAGCGCTGGACCTGTTGGACCAGCTGATGCCCAGCCCCTTGCTTTGCTACTCGATGGCGCTTGAGCGTGGCGACCTGCAACTGCTCAACAGCTACGTCACGCTGCATTCGCGCACGCCCTTTGAGGACTTTGAGCTAGCCGACGACAAGCGCCACCTGCTGCGCCTGTGGCTGTCGATTCCTGCTTCACAGCCCTTGCCGGCGGCTTTTGAAGAGTACTTTGGTGATGTGCGTGCCGGCGCGGTGCGCGGCGGTGTGCGCGGCAGCGCCATCACGCCTGAGTTTGTGGCCTACGAACAGCGTCAGGCCGCGGTGATGGGCATGCCTTTGAAGGCCTGGGCCGACATCAGCGCCAAGGTTTAACGGCGCAAAAAGCGGCCGGTGTACGAGCCCGTTGCCTGTCCCCTGGCAAAGGCCCATTGGCCGTTGACCATCACGCGTTCTATGCCCTCGCACATCAGGCGGGGGTTTTCATAAGTGGCCTTGTCTTGAACCTGCGCCGGGTCCAGCAGCACCAGATCGGCAAACGCGCCTTCCCGCAACACGCCGCGGTCTGTCAGGCCGTAGCGGGCTGCCGACAGCCCCGTCATTTTGTGGATGGCTTGCGGCAAGCTGATGAGCTGCTCGTCGCGGCAGTAGTGCGCCAGCACACGGGCAAACGCACCCCACAGCCGCGGGTGCGGGCGTTCGTCATGCGGCAGTCCGTCAGAGCCGATCATGCTCAGCGGGTGTGCGATCACGCGCCGCACATCGTCTTCGCGCATCTGGAAGTAGCAGGCACCGCCCGGCATGAGTCGCTGGCAGGCCTGTAGCTGATCCACGCCCCATTCTTCGGCGATGTCGGCCATGTAGCGACCGGCCATCTCGGGGTGCGGGTCGCTGCGGGTGATGAGAATATCGATCACGCCGTCCACCAAATCCTCGCGCAGCAGGGTAGAACCGGCCCTGTAGGGATAGACGTCGGTGCCCACAGACTGGCGCTGGCTCAAGCGCTCCAGCAGGGCCAGTGTTTCGATGGTGCGGCCCCAGTTGCGCGGTCCTGCGCATTTGTGGTGCGACATGATCCAGGTGGCCGGGCCGGCTTGCGCGGTGTCTGCGGCTTCCTGCATGGCACTCAGGATGTCATCCATCTCGGTGCGTATGTGCGTGACATACACGCAGGCATGGCGGCCGAGCACGCGCACCAGCGCCTGCATCTCGGCCATGTCGGCGGCAAAGGCCTGCTGGTAAAAAAGACCGGACGACAGACCCAGTGCGCCTTGCGCCAACGCAGCTTCCAGCAGCTTGGTCATAGCCTCAATTTCTCCGGCATTGGCGGCGCGGCTTAAATCCGTCATGGCCGTGGCGCGCAAGGTGGTGTGGCCTATCAGCGCGCCGACGTTGACAGCCGGCGGGCTGTCAGCCAGCGCCTTGGCGTAGTCGCTGAGTTGGGGAAAACGGAACTCGGTGGTGTGCAGCAATTCCAGTGGCGACTCGGGCGCGGTGGTCACCAGCGGCACCAAAGACAAGCCGCAATTGCCGGTGATCACGGTGGTCACGCCTTGCGAGAGTTTGGCCAGCATGCCCGGGTCGCGCAGCACTTGAGCGTCGTCATGCGTGTGCACGTCGATGAAGCCGGGAGCCAGCGTCAGGCCTTGGCCGTCGATCACTTCTTCAGCGCTGGCAGACAGATCCGGGGCCATGCTGGCAATGCGGTCGCCGCGTATCAGTACATCGGTTTGGCGCGCGGGCGCGCCTGTGCCATCAACCACCTGGACGTGGCGCAGCAGGGTGCTTTTCATGAATCTGAATCTTTCTCGATGGAAGACCAGGCCCAGTCCACAGCGGGGTGTTGGTCAATGTCCTGGCCGTGGGCCTGCAAAACGGATCTGAATTGGCTGAGCTGGCGTGCCGCTTTCGGGCCCAGTGCCTTGAGCACCAGCACCATGAGCAGCTCAATCACCAGCAAATGAGCGATATAGGCTTCGGTGCCCACGCGCATCACGGCATCCGGCGGCACGCTGACGCCGATCACCACGTCGGCCAGTTGCGCCAGCGGCGTGTCGGGCTGGGTGATTGCAATCACCGGCGCACCTTGGGATTTGGCAAAGCCAATGGCTTCCAGCACAAAGGGCATGCGGCCCACGTGCGAGATGGCCACAGCCACGCCGCCCGGGCCTAGAGTGGCGGCAGAAATCAATTGCAAATGCGCGTCATGAAATGCGTGTGCATTGCGGCCGAGCCGGAACAGCCTGCCCTGCAAATCACTGGCCATGAAGGCCGAGGTGGCACCCACCGAGTAGCAGTCGATGCGCTGCGCACGCGCCAGCAGTTGGGCCGCTTTTTCCAGTGTGCCGGTTTGCAGTTGCTGCTGCAGGCCGGTAATCGAAGCGGCTGCGCCACCCAGGATTTTTTGCACGATATCGCCCGTGCTGTCTTTCAGGTTGACCGAACGATGTACCGGCGTGGCCCGTGCCAGGTCCTGGGCCAGCGCCAGCTTGAACTCTCGCACGCCTTCAAAGCCGAGTTGGCGTGCGGTGCGCATGATGGTGGGCGTGGACACCCGGGCTTGCGCAGCCAATGCGTCAACGCTCATGGAAAGTGCGTTTTCGGGGTTTTGCAACAGCACGGCGATCACCTGCTGCTGTGCCCGCGGCAGCGAGTCAGCGATGGTCTGCAGTCGTTGAAGCAAAGAGGGTTGCAATTGAGAAGCGCTCACTTGGATTTAAAAATTAACCGACACCGCATCGGTGACGAGGTAGCTGTCATTGACCACCGGCATCCAGCGCCATTTGTCAAAGGTGGTGCAAGGGTGTGAAATGCCGCTGCCGACCAGCCCGCCGACCACTGGCTGCTCGTTCGCTGGCGCTTTGGCATCAAAGCGCAGGTAGGCGTGTTGATCGTTCAGCTCAGTGATGGTCCAGTGCGCTGGCACGGGTTGCGTCTGGCTGTCGCCCAGGCGGGCGTGCCATTGGGGCACGGGCAGGTCGAGGTCGTAAGAAACATCGCGTTTGCCCATGGTCAAAATGGCCAGACCGGGTTCGGGGCAGGACTGCACGATGCAAATGACTTCCAGGGCCGGGCGCAGGGTTTCGCGCAAATTGAGCCGCTCGCCGATGCATTGCAGGTGCCGACGGTATTGCACATGGTCATGCGTGAGGTAGCAGCCCGAGCGCAGGATGCCGCGCGTGGGGTGTTGCAGATGAGGGTGCAGGTGCTCGGCCACCAGGTCAAAAATAGCGGAGCCGCCGGCGGTCAGCAAGACTTCGTCGTTTTCAAACAGGTTTTCGGCTTCGCAAGCCAAAGCCAGTTGCTGCACGCGTTGCATCAGGGCTGCGACGCTTTGCCGGTCATGTTCATGGTTGCAGGTGGCCAGCGCGCCTTCGTAGCACTCGACGCCGGCCAGGCGCGTGGCTGCGCTTTGACGCACTGCACGCGCAAGTTCCAGGGCTTGTGCGTGCTCACGGCAGCCGGTGCGTTTGCCGGCAATGCCCAGTTCAAGCAGCACGGTAAAAACGGTGTCGGCTGAGCGAGCTGTGCGCCAGGCTTCAATCATGCGCAATTGCGCCAGTGAGTCCACTAAAAAGTAAATCTGCAGACCCGCGTGGTTTTTCAGCAGGGCGGCCAGGCTGTCAAGGTCGACGGCCTGCATGACCTGGTTGGCGATGATGATGCGGCGCACGCCATGGCGTGCCCCCACCCCGGCCTGAAACACATTGGCAAAGCTGATGCCCCAGGCGCCGGCGGCGATTTGCCGGGCGTAGAGCTCGGGTGACATGGTGGTCTTGCCGTGCGGTGCGATGTCCAGGCCGCGGCTTTGGCAGAAGTCGCGCATCCAGCGCAGGTTGTGCTCGAGTGCCGAGTCCTTGAGGACGGCCAGTGGAAAAGACAGTGCCCCTTGCAGCAGGTTCCAGCCTTGCCGGCCGGCGTCTTTGAGCGCTATCGGCGGCAGATGTTGGGGGTAGCCTTTGCAGGCGGTGTCGAGTTGCATCATGGATTCCATTCAGTGTGGCGCAGGCAGGCCACCCAGCGGCCGGCCACAGTGGGCGTGAGTTCGGGCACCTGCTCAGCGCAGGCGTCCATGGCGTGCGGGCAGCGGGTGCGAAAAACACAGCCG
>JBIKPY010000080.1:0-11943 GCA_044357185.1 Polaromonas sp. | reverse complement strand
AAAGCAGCGCCATTCTCAGCCCCGACCGGCCCGAAACCGAGATGGCCAAGGCCGACAGCAGCCCCATCAAGGTGTTTGCCCACTACCTGGTCGAAGGCGTTTGGCACATCTGGATTGGTATCGACCATATTGTCTTTTTGCTCAGTTTGCTGGTGCTGGCGCCGCTGCTGCCCTCGCGCCAGAATCTGACGCAGTGGCGTGCTGTCACCCAAGCCAGGCCGGCGGTGATGGACGTCCTGGCAGTGGTCACGGCTTTCACACTGGCGCACTCGATCACGCTAGGTTTGTCGGTTTTGAAGTGGCTAGAGCCATCGCCTGACCTGATCGAGCCGGCCATTGCCATATCAGTGGTGATAGCGGCCCTGAACAACCTGGTCGGCTGGAGCGCCCTGCGACGCTGGCAACTGGCCTTTGTGTTTGGACTGGTGCACGGCTTCGGCTTTGCCAATGTGCTGCTGGACTTGGGGCTGCCGGCCAGCTCACTGGCAGTGGCCTTGGGCGGTTTTAATGTCGGCGTCGAGCTCGGGCAGCTGGCCATCGTAGGCGTGTTTTTCCCCATCGCCTGGCTGCTGCGCCACACCTTGTTTTACCGCTGGGTGGTGGTCACCGGCGGTTCGCTGGCGGTTGCGGTGCTGGGCACGCTGTGGACCTTAGAGCGCACCGGGCTCTACGCGTTCTAATCGGGCTGCAGAAGGCACGCCCGAGCGGCCGGCCGGTTGGCTTTCAATTCAAGGTTTAGAGCTACCCAGCACAGCATTGATTTGATTCGCATCGAGTTTGTCAAACCCGGTGTTGTGGCGCTCAGTGAGCGGCCCGCCACCGGGAATCAATTCACCGCCCGCACCGTAGCCGATGGCCTTGAACTTCCAGACAGCGCCAATCAGTTTGAGCTTGCCCACGTGCAGGCCTTGCGCATCCAGCACCCGGCAGAGGTCCGCCTGTTCAGGCGCCAGTGACAGCGGGTAACTCACCAACGGGGACTTTGCATTCAAAGCGGTATGGGCATTTGAGCCTGACCATGCTTTTTTTTCAGCGGCCTTTGGCCTTGCGCCAGACGGCAAAGTCATCTTTGGACTGCTGCTGCGTTGGCGGGTACAGGCCGATCGTCGGTCGGCCCTTGAGCACTTCTTCGGTGACGAAATCTTCAAACGCCGTCATCTCGACCGCCTCGGCGGTGATCTCGTCAACCATGTGCGCCGGAATCACCACCACGCCTTCGCGGTCACCCACGATAACGTCACCTGGAAACACAGGCGCATCGCCGCAGCCGATCGGCACATTGATGTCCATCGCCTGGTGCACCGTCAGATTAGTCGGTGCAGACGGACGCTGGTGGTAAGTGGGAAAAGGCAAAGCGGCGATTTCGGGTGAATCGCGAAAGCCGCCGTCGGTTACCGCGCCGGCAGCGCCACGCACCATCAGGCGGCTGATCAAAATGGAACCGGCCGAAGCGGCGCGGGCGTCCTTGCGGCTGTCAATCACCATCACGGCGCCCGGCGGGCATTCTTCAATGGCCAAGCGCTGCGGGTGTTTCGGGTCCTGAAACACTGTCATGGGGTTGAGGTCTTCGCGCGCCGGTATGTAGCGCAGCGTGAAGGCCTCGCCCACCATATTGGGCAAGCTGCTGTTAAGCGGCAGCACGTTCTGGATGAACTGGTTGCGCAGGCCACGCTTGAACAGGGCGCTGCACAAAGTGGCGGTGCTGACGGTCTTGAGCTTGTCACGGGTGCTGTGGCTAAGAGGCATGTGGGTCTTTCAGGAAATAGCTTGAAGTTAGTGGGAATTGATGCGCAGTTGGCGCTCAGAAAATATCAGGTTCGGGCACCGGCTCGCCGAAGGAGGTCTCGAGGTAGTCAAAATCGCAGCCCTGGTCGGCTTGCATGATGTGGCGGCTGAACATCCAGCCGTAGCCACGCGCAAAGCGCTTCGCCGGTTGAACCCACTGTGCTTTGCGGCGGGCCAGCTCTTCGTCGCTCACGTCCAAGTGAATGCTGCGGGCAGCCACATCGACGCTGATCATGTCGCCGGTTTGAACCAGCGCCAGCGTGCCGCCAATGTAGGCCTCGGGCGAAACGTGCAAGATGCACGCGCCGTAGCTGGTGCCGCTCATGCGGGCGTCTGATATGCGCAGCATGTCCCGCACACCTTGCTTGACCAGTTTGGTCGGTATCGGCAGCATGCCCCATTCGGGCATGCCAGGACCACCCTGCGGGCCGGCGTTGCGCAAGATCATCACGTGGTCGGCCGTCACATCCAAGTCCGGGTCGTCGATGGCTTTTTTCATGCTCGGGTAATCGTCAAACACCAGGGCCGGGCCCGTGTGCTTAAAGAGGTGCGGCGCGCAGGCGCTGGGCTTGATCACGCAGCCGTTCGGCGCCAGATTCCCCCGCAGGACGGCCAGCGCGCCTTCCGCGTAGATCGGCTTGGTCAGCGGCCGTATCACATCCTCGTTGTAGACCTCGGCACCCTCAATGTTGTCGCCAACGCTGCGGCCGGTCACCGTCATGGCGCTCAAATCCAGATGCTCACGCAGCACGTTCATCATGGCGCGCATACCGCCGGCAAAGTAAAAGTCTTCCATCAGGTACTTGTTGCCGCTGGGCCGGATATTGGCAATGACAGGCACCTTGCGGCTGGCCGCGTCAAAGTCTTCAAGACCCACGGCGCAGTGCTCGCCGGCGCGGCGCGACATCGCCACCAGGTGAATGATGGCGTTGGTCGAGCAACCCATGGCCATCGCCACAGTGATGGCGTTTTCAAACGATGCGCGGTTGAGCATTTTGGCCGGCGTCAGGTCTTCCCAGACCATGTCGACGATGCGCCGGCCGCAATCTGCGCCCATGCGCACATGGTTGGAGTCGGTGGCCGGAATCGACGAGGCACCTGGCAGCGTGAAGCCGCAGGCCTCGGCAATGCCTGTCATGGTGCTGGCCGTGCCCATGGTCATGCAATGGCCGTGGCTGCGGGCAATACCGCCCTCCACTTCAATCCACTGCTTGGCCGTGATCTTGCCGGCGCGCCGCTCGTCCCAGTATTTCCAGGTGTCAGAACCCGAGCCCAGGACCTGGCCCTTCCAGTTGCCGCTTTGCATGGGCCCGGCCGGCATGTAGATGAAGGGATAGCCCGCGCTCAGCGCACCCATGATCAGGCCCGGCGTTGTCTTGTCACAGCCGCCCATCAGCACCGCGCCATCAATCGGGTGGCTGCGCAGCAGCTCCTCGGTCTCAATGGCCAGC
This sequence comes from Polaromonas sp., assembly GCA_044357185.1. Taxonomy (GTDB): domain Bacteria; phylum Pseudomonadota; class Gammaproteobacteria; order Burkholderiales; family Burkholderiaceae_C; genus Polaromonas. The sequence continues at coordinate 8,707 of JBIKPY010000080.1, read as the reverse complement.
AGGTTGCGGTAAAGCATGGTGGTGGGCTTGACGATGGCCTCGGACAGCGAGATCGCCGGCAACTCGATCGGGAAACCACCCGCCTGCAAAATGCCGCGCTTGACGTCTTCGACGCGCTGCTTGAAGTGGCCGTGGCAGGTGCCGATATCGCTCCATGTGTTGACGATGGCGATCATGGGTTTGCCCACCCAGTCTTCGGGGCCGTAGCCCAGCTGCATGACGCGAGAGCGGTGACCAAAAGAGCGCAAGTCGTCAGGCGCCATCCAGCGCGCACTGCGCAGTTCGTCGTAGGTTTTGCGTGTCATCGGTTCTTTCTGAACTTTGAATAAACAAATTGCAATTTAAAGATGTGGCCCAGTCGCCATTGTGCAGGCTCTGGAGAGCCGTCGACCATGGTTCGTCCTGGTATGGCTATAGGATTGAGCGTTTCCTGAAGATCTGCGAAGATTGCTGTGTGCACACACTGACATTCAAGTCCCCCACCCACAAAAAAATGGCGCGTCAAAGATCCATTGCGAACCTGATCAGCCTGGCGCAGGTATGAATCTGTCGCCAAAAACTTTTCTCCCCATCCTAATTGCCGCCCTTGCCGCACTGGGCCTGGCAACGTTGGGCGCCCAACTGACAGAACTCGGGCCCTGGTACCGCGGGCTGGTGCAGCCGTCTTTCAAACCGCCCGATATCTGGTTTGGCCCGGCATGGACACTGATCTTTATTTGCGCGGCCACATCGGGCGTGACAGCTTGGAACAGCGCGCCTGACCGGACCAGCCGGCGCTGGCTGATCGGCCTGTTTGCCCTCAACGCCGGGCTGAACTCATTGTGGAGCCTGCTGTTCTTCAAATTGCAGCGGCCTGACTGGGCGCTGATCGAGGTGGGGTTTTTGTGGCTGTCCATCGCCGCACTGATCTTGGCGACCCGCAGCTATTCGCGCACTGCCGGCTTCTTGCTGCTGCCTTATCTGCTGTGGGTGACTTTTGCATCGGCCATCAACTACGCCACGGTGCAACTCAACGGACCTTTCGGACAGCTGGCGGCAGGACTGCCAAAGTGAATGCTGCGCTGAACGCCTTGCAAGCCTGGTGGCAAGGCGGCCAATTGATTGAATTCATCATTGCGCTGACGGTGCTGGAAGCTTGCGCCTTGCTGGCGTACCACCGTCTAACGGGTAAGGGGCTGCAACCTGCCCAGTATGCGCTGAACCTGGTCGCCGGGTTGTGCCTGATGCTGGCAGTACGCAGCGTTTTGATGGGCCATCACTGGCTGTGGACGGTCCTGTGCTTGAGCTCCGCGGGGCTCGCGCACTGGACCGACCTGTGGCGCCGCTGGCAGAACCAGCGTCAGGGCATCAACCCTTCTTGACGTAGGCGCTGCACCAGCCTGGGCCGGCCACTTGCTTGCCTGCGAACAATGAGCAACCAGCCCAAGCGTCGGTGGGTTTGCCGGCATACAAAGCGCAGTTCGAGCACTTCTGGGCAGCTGCGTGCTTGGGGTACTTTTTGGCGTCAACTTTTGTCGTGTCAGCGACATAACCCAGCGCAACGGCTTGCGGGTCTTTAGGGTCCACTTTGGCCTGGGCCATCGCCTGGGTGGCCAAAACGGCGGAGGAACCAACGGCGACTTGCATCATGAATACGCGGCGATTTGAAATGGTCATGGCTTGCTCTTTAATAAAACGTTGAAGTAAAAAAACCATAGGATTCTAGGGCAAACTTCGGGCGCGCAAGCCTGCACAGAGTATTGTCCGAGTAAACCGTCTAGCGCGGCTTGTAAGCCGTCACATCGATTTCCACTTTGGCATCAATCATCAGCCGCGCTTCCACCGTGGAGCGCGCCGGGCGGTGCGCCCCAAAGCATTCCATGTAAACGCGGTTGAAGCTGCCGAAATCACGTGCATCGTCCAGCCAGACACTGACCTTGCAGACGTCGTCCAGGCTGCATCCGGCCAGTGCCAGCGCCTGTTGAATCCGCACAAACACCTGGCGGGTCTGCGCCTCGATGCCGCCGCTGACCACTTCGCCCTGGTCGTTGGTCGGCACCTGACCTGAGACAAAAACAAAATCACCGGCTCGTGTGGCGGGTGACAAGGGGCGCGCCAGACGGTCTGAGGCAATCGGGGATGCTCCCAGCATTTCAACGGGCATGAAGGTCTCCTTGAGCAATGATTGAAAAGTGAATGTCATTATTGAACATTTTTTACAGGAAAACCCTGCCCCAAATTGAGTAAAACTTGATTTACAGTCAAAAATGTAAATAACTTACATTTCCAAATCCATTCTTTCAGGAGACTTCCATGCTGCGTTTGCCCCGCCGACACCTCTTGTCCCTGCTTTTAGCAGCTCTGCCGCTGGCCACCATGGCCGCACCACCCAAAGGGGGCGCAGCCAATCTGGCCATGATCGGCGAGCCGCAAAGCCTGGACCCGATGGCCTCCACGGCCGACCTGGTCGGCACCATCATGCAGCACGTCTATGAGACGCTCTACACCTTTGACAGCAAGTGGAATGCAATCCCCATGCTGGCCGACGGCATGCCCAGGGTGTCGGCCGATGGCCTGACCTACAGCATCAACATCCGCAAGGGCGTCAAGCTGCACAGCGGTCGCGACCTCGACGCACAAGACGTGGTGGCCTCGCTCAAGCGATGGATGGACATGGCACCGCGCGGCAAGTCGATCGGCAAGGACACCGTCAGCCTGGATGCCAAAGGCAGCCTCACCATTGAATGGAAATTCAAGGTACCGAGTGCTTCGCTGCTGGCCCAACTGGCCCTGCCCTCGGGCATGGCCGTCATCATGGCCAAGGAAAGCGTTGCCACCCCCCTCACCACCTTTGTGGGCACCGGTCCCTACAAGTTCAAGGAGCGCCGCCCCGACCAGTACGTGATCTTGTCGCGCCATGACACTTACAGCGCGCGCACCGAAGCGGCCAACGGCTACGGCGGCAAACGCGAAGCCCTGCTCGACGAATTACGCTTCACACCCGTGCCCAACGCCAATACGCGCGTCGAAGGTGCGCTGGCCGGCCAGTTCCACTTTGCCGACCAGTTGCCGGCAGAAGCCCTGTCGCGCGTTGAAAAAGGCGGTGCCGGCGTGGTGCCCATCCTCACGCCCTCTTACGGCTTTCCTTACCTGGTGCTCAACACCAAGGAGGGCGTGATGGCCAACCAGGGCGTGCGCCAGGCCATTCAAATTGCCATTGGTGAAGCCGAAATGCTGACCGCCGCCTATGGTGACAAGCGTTTCTTCACAGCCGAGGGCAACCACTTCCCGCAAGGCACGCCGTTTTACTCCACCGCCGGCGCAGACCAGTACAACAAGCAAGATGCCAAGCGCGCCAAAGACATGGCTGAAAAAGCCGGCTACAAGGGCGAGACCATCCGTCTGCTGACCAGCCGTAATTTTGAGTTCCATCACACCATGATGCAAGTCATGGCCGAGCAGTTGCGCGCTGCCGGATTCAAGCCCGAGATGCAAGTGGTTGACTGGGCCACGCTGATTCAACGCCGTGGCGACTCCAAAGTCTGGGACATTTACATGACCCATTCCGGCCAGTTCCCCGAGCCCATGCTCTCGCCACCGCAATTGGGCGACGGCGCACCCGGCTGGTGGGACACGCCCGCCAAGGCCAAGGTGCTGGGCGACTTCAACCGCCAGACCGACCCGGCCAAGCGCGCGCAACTCTGGAGCGCCGTGCAGCAAACTGTCTACACCGAAGTGCCTTACATCAACGTCGGCAAGTTCAGCAGCCTGTCGGCTCGCTCTTCCAAACTCGAAGGCTACACGCCATCGACCTGGCCGTTCTTCTGGAACACCGGTCTGGCCAAGTAAACCCGCAGGGCTGATTGATGTCCCGCATGTCCTGGGGAACCCTGGGACGCACTTTGCTGGGCCGCTTAGGCGGCATGCTGGCGGTGTTGTCCTTGGTCTCCGTTCTGGTGTTCCTGCTCACGCGCCTGGCCGCCGGTGACCCGATGGCCATGCTGCTAGGCGACCAGGCTTCGCTGGCAGACATTGCACTAGCGCGCGAGCGTTACGGGCTGGACCAGCCTCTGCTCGCGCAGTTTGTGCTGTGGCTGGGCGAAGTACTCAAGGGCAATCTGGGGCAGTCGATCTTTTTACAAACGCCCGTCACGCAGGTGCTGCTGGACCGGGCAGAACCAACGGCCTGGTTGGCGATTTTTTCGGTCAGCCTGGCCATGCTGATCGGCGTGCCCTGCGGCATCGCCTCGGCTGTCTGGCGCGGCCGCTGGATAGACCAATGCGTCAGCACCCTGGCCATGCTGGGTGCCAGCATGCCCAGCTTCTGGATGGGTTTGCTGGTGATCCAGCTGCTGGCCGTGGGGGCCGGCTGGTTTCCGGTCTCCGGCTATGGCGAGCCCGGCGCCGGCTGGCTGACGCGCCTGCATCATTTGCTGCTGCCCGCGCTGGTGCTGGGCACGCTCAACTCGGCTTTGATCATCCGCTTCACACGCGCCTCGATGCTGGACATTCTGGGCGAAGACTACATACGCACAGCCCGCTCCAAAGGTCTGACAGAAAGCACGGTGGTGCTCAAGCATGCGCTGCGCAACGCGCTGGTGCCTATCCTGACGGTGCTTGGGCTGACGCTGGCTCTGATGATTGGCGGCGCGGTAGTGACTGAGACCGTGTTCAACCTGCCCGGCCTGGGCAATCTGGTGGTGCGTGCGGTGCTGCGGCGTGACTACCCGGTGATCCAGGGTGCCTTGCTGGTGATCGCCGGCATTTATGTGGTCATCAATTTCACCATCGACGTGCTCTACGTTTTTGTCGATCCCCGGGTGCGTCATGGCTGAATGGCGCTTGCTTCTCAAAACCTTGTTTGCCCGGCGGGTGGTGTTGATTGCGCTGGTGCTGCTGGCGCTGATGCTGCTGATGGCCGCCATCAGCCAGTGGGTCTTGCCGCATGACCCACTGGCCATGAAAGTCAGCCAGCGCCTGCGTGCGCCGAACTGGAGCCACTGGAGCGGCACCGACGAGCTGGGCCGCGACATCACCAGCCGTATTTTTTACGGCGCCCGCTACTCGCTGGCGATTGGCGCCGGCACCGCCCTGCTGGCGGCTTTTTTCGGCACGCTCCTTGGGCTGCTGGCCGGTTTTTTCAAGCGCCTCGATGCGCCGCTGATGCGCTGTGTGGACGCCATGATGGCTTTTCCTGACATCCTGCTGGGCATCGCACTGGTGTCCATTCTGGGCGCCAGCCCGACCAATGTGGTGCTGGCCCTGACCATCGTTTACACACCGCGCGTAGCCCGCGTGGTGCGCGCCTCAACGCTGGTGATACGCGAGTTACCGTATGTCGAGGCAGCCCGCGCCGTGGGCGTGAGCACAACGCGGCTGCTTGGCGTGCACATCCTGCCCAACCTGATGTCGCCCATCCTGGTGCAGCTGAGTTTTATCTTTGCCTATGCCTTGCTGGCCGAAGCCGGCTTGTCCTTTCTGGGCGTCGGCGTGGGCGCTGAAATACCCACCTGGGGCACGATGGTGGCAGCCAGCACGCAGTACGCCGACCGGGCGTTCTGGACCCTGTTTTTCCCCGGCATGGCGATTGTGTTGACGGCGCTGTCACTGCAAATTCTGGGCGATGGCGTGCGCGACCTGCTCGACCCCCGCCTCAAAGGAACGCAATGACCGCGCTGCTGCCCCGCCTGCAAGTGCGCGATCTTCACACCCGCCTGCTGCAAGGCGATAGCCCACTGCCGCTGGTGCGCGGTGTGAGTTTTGACCTGCACGATGGGCAAACCCTGGCCCTGGTGGGCGAGTCCGGCAGCGGCAAATCACTCACAGCCCTGAGCCTGATGCGCCTGCTGGCGCGCAACGCCCGCTGGGAGTGTTCGGGCCAGGCTCTGTTGACCGATGCCCAGGGTCAGCAACACGACATGCTGAAAGTGAGCGACGAGCACATGCGCCGCTTGCGCGGCCACCAGATCGCCATGATCTTTCAGGAACCCATGACCTGCCTGAACCCGGTGCTGCCCGTGGGCGAGCAGATCGCCGAGTCGGTACGCCTGCACCTGGGACTGAACTCAGCGGCAGCGCGCGCTCAAGCCCTGCGCGCTCTAGAGCAAGTTGAAATGCCGGCGGCCCGCCAACGCCTGGACGAGTACCCGCACCAACTCTCCGGCGGCATGCGTCAGCGCGTGATGATTGCCATGGCCATGGTCTGCGAGCCGCGGGTGCTAATCGCCGACGAGCCCACTACCGCGCTGGATGTGACGATTCAAGCGCAGATTCTGGCGCTGATGTCACGCCTGCAAAAAGACACCGGCATGAGCATGCTTTTCATCACGCACAACCTGGGCGTGGTGGCTCACCACGCCGAGCGCGTGGCCGTCATGTACGCCGGCCAGGTGGTCGAGCAGGCCGGCGTGCATGAACTCTTTGCCAAGCCGGCCCACCCTTACACGCAAGGCCTGCTGGCCTGTCTGCCGGGCCGTGCACGCCAGCTGGCCCGTCAGAGCGGTCAGGCGGTGGCGCTGCAAGACATTCCCGGCCAAGCACCGGCCATGAACCGGCTGGGGTCTGGTTGCAGCTTTGCCGAGCGCTGCAGCGTCAGCCTGCCCACCTGCCAGCTGCAAGCGCCGCCCTGGCTGGGCACGCCGGCACATGCGCGTCTGTGCCACCTCGAAAGCCAGCCATGACAAGGCCCATGGTTCGTATTCAGGATCTCTCAGTCGAGTTCGGCCGCGGTGCGCAGCGCGTGCGCGCCGTGCGCGGCGTCAGCTTTGACATTGCCCCGGGTGAAGCGCTGGGCCTGGTGGGCGAATCGGGTTCGGGCAAAAGCACCTTGGGCCGCGCGCTGATCCAGCTCATCAAAGCCAGCGGCGGCTCGGTTCAATTTGAAGGCCAGGAGCTGATGGGCTTGAGCCAGGCCCAAATGCGCCCCTTGCGCCGCCAGGTGCAAATGGTGTTTCAAGACCCCAGCCTGAACCCGCGCCAGCGCGCCGGCGACATGCTGGCGGAGGTGCTGTCAACACACGGCCTGCACACAGGCGCAGCCCGGGCGCCGCGCATCGCCGAGCTGCTGCACATCGTCGGTCTCAAGCCCGAACACGCCAGCCGTTTTTCGCATGAGTTTTCAGGCGGCCAAAAGCAGCGGCTGGGGATTGCCCGCGCGCTGGCTGCGGAGCCACGCTTCATCGTTGCCGACGAACCGCTGTCGGCGCTGGACATGTCGATCCAGGCGCAAATCGTCAACCTCTTGATCGGCTTGCGCCAGCAACTCGGGCTGACCCTGCTGTTCATCTCGCACGACCTCGATGTGGTGCAGTACCTGTGTGACCGGGTGGTGGTTTTGTACCTGGGGCGGGTGATGGAAATCGCACCTACCGCCGCTCTGTTTGACGCGCCGGCTCACCCCTACACACAGGCGCTGCTGTCCGCGGCCCCGATCCCGGACCCGACGCAAGCCGCGCCGCAGGTCAATTTGCAGGGCGACCCGCCCAGCCCGCTGAACCCGCCATCCGGCTGTGTTTTTCGCACCCGCTGCCCGCACGCCATGGCCGCCTGCGCTGAGCAGGTGCCCGAACTCATGCCCACCGGAGCCGGCCGCTGGGTGGCGTGCCTACGCCACACCGAATGGAATCCATGATGCAACTCGACACCGCCTGCAAAGGCTATCCACAACACCTGCCGCCGATAGCGCTCAAAGACGCCGGCCGGCAAGGCTGGAACCTGCTGCAAGGGGCACTGTCTTTTCCGCTGGCCGTCCTTAAGGACTCTGCAATCGAGCACAACCTGCGCTGGATGCGCGACTTCTGCCAGACGCGGGGACTGGACATTGCACCGCACGGCAAGACCACCATGTCACCCGAGCTCTACGCCCGGCAGATCGCCGCCGGCGCCTGGGGCATCAGCTTTGCCAATGTGTTTCAGGCCGGGGTGGGAGCACGCCATGGCGTGCGCCGTATCATCATCGCCAACCAGGTCATGCAGGCCGTCGACCTTGACAGCCTGGCCGCCCTGCTGAAAAACCACGCGGGTCTGCAGATTTACTTTTTAGTGGACTCACTGGCGCAATTGCGCATGATTGAAGCCTGGCGCACAGCACGTTCAGCCGACACCGTTTTTACCGTGCTGCTTGAACTGGGCATTGCCGGCAAACGCACCGGCTGCCGTGAGCACGCACAAGCCCTGGAACTTGCCCGCGCAGTGCGCCAAAGCGCTGCCACGCGCCTGACCGGCGTCGAGTGCTACGAAGGCGCGCTGGCCACCTGCAACCACGAGCACGACCGGCAAAGCGTTGCAGCCCTGATGCAACGCGTGCAGCAACTGGCTTTGGCCTGCGAAGCCGAAAACCTGTTTGAAAACGACGAGGTCTTGCTGACCGCCGGAGGCTCCGCTATTTTTGACCTGGTGGCCGAGCATCTGCACCCGCATCTGCAACACCCCACGCGCGGCATCCTGCGCTCGGGCTGCTACCTCACGCATGACCATGTGCAATACCGTCGGCATTTGCAGTGCATCGGCGAGCGGCTCAATTTGCGCGAAACACTGCGCCCGGCACTGGAAGTCATTTGCATCGTGCAGTCCTGCCCGGAACCCGGTCTGGCCATTTTGACCATGGGCAAACGCGATGTTTCTTATGACCTCGACCTGCCCGTGCCCCAATGGCACGCCCGCCTGGGCGACAGCCAGACGCAACCCGTGCCAGCGCACTGGACCATCACTGAGCTGAACGATCAACACG
>JBIKPY010000079.1:0-11969 GCA_044357185.1 Polaromonas sp. | reverse complement strand
TGGCTCATATTTCCACACCCCCCAGTTTCAGTTGAACGCCACTTTCCAGGTGTTCCATTCACGCAGGTAACTCCATGCACTTAAACGAACTCAAGGCACTGCATGTGTCTGAAGTCCTCAAGCAAGCCGAAGCACTTGAGATCGAAAACGTCGGCCGCATGCGCAAGCAGGAGCTGATGTTCGCCATCATCAAAAAGCGCGCCAAGACCGGCGAGACCATCGTCGCTGATGGCGTGCTCGAAGTGCTGCCCGACGGCTTTGGCTTCTTGCGTGCGCCGGACTCAAGCTACACCGCCTCGACCGACGACATCTACATCAGCCCCAGCCAGATCCGCCGCTTTAATCTGCACACCGGCGACATGATCGAAGGCGAAGTGCGCACGCCCAAAGATGGCGAGCGTTACTTTGCGCTGAACAAGCTCGACAAGATCAACGACGGCGCACCGGAAGACAACAAACACAAGGTGATGTTTGAGAACTTGACTCCGTTGTTCCCGCGCGAGCAGTACAAACTCGAACGCGAGATGAAAGGTGAAGAGAACCTGACCAGCCGGATCATCGACATCATTGCCCCGATCGGCAAAGGCCAGCGCGCCTTGCTGGTGGCGCCGCCCAAGTCAGGCAAGACCGTGATGATGCAAAACATCGCCCATGCCATCACCGCCAACTACCCCGACTCGGTGATGATGGTGCTGCTGGTGGACGAGCGCCCTGAAGAAGTGACCGAAATGCAGCGCAGCGTGCGCGGCGAAGTGATCTCTTCGACCTTTGACGAGCCGGCAGCGCGCCACGTGCACGTGGCTGAAATGGTGATCGAGCGCGCCAAGCGCCTGGTCGAACTGGGTAAGGATGTGGTGATCCTGCTCGACTCGATCACCCGCCTGGCCCGAGCCTACAACAACGTTTTGCCCTCGTCCGGCAAGGTGCTGACCGGCGGTGTTGACGCCAACGCCTTGCAGCGGCCCAAGCGCTTTTTTGGTGCGGCCCGCAAAATTGAAGAAGGCGGTAGCCTGACCATCATCGGCACCGCACTGATCGACACCGGCAGCCGCATGGACGAGGTGATCTTTGAGGAATTCAAAGGCACCGGCAACTGCGAGATTCACCTGGACCGCCGCCTTTATGAAAAGCGCGTGTTCCCTGCCATCAACCTCAACCGCAGCGGCACCCGCAAGGAAGAGTTGCTACTGTCCCCCGAGATTTTGCAAAAGTCGCGGATTTTGCGCCAGTTCATGTACAACATGGACGAGATCGAGTCGATGGAACTCATGCTCAAAAACATGAAAGCCACCAAGAACAACCACGAGTTCTTTGACATGATGCGCAGAGGCGGTTGATTAAGGGCCCCCACGCTTTTCACTTCGTGTAAAAGCTGCCCCCCGAGGGGGTGCTGCGCCTGCAACCCGGCGCAGCCGGATCCGCGGCCCCTGCTGGAAGGGACAACCGGTCTTCCCTCTTTTAACCCTCCCCTTAAGGGGTGCTGCGCCTGCGGACCGGCTAAGCCGGATCCGCGGCCCCTGCTGGGTGGGGATGACGGGTGGGGTGCTTTTGCGTGGCATAATGTGCGGCTTAGTGGAAAGTGTCTAGGACTGGCTTGGATGGCTCCCGCAACGATCAAGGAACAGAGAAATGAAAGACGGCATTCACCCCAATTACCGCGAAGTTTGCTTTTTGGACTTGTCCAACAACTTCAAGTTTGTCACGCGTTCATGCGTCAACACCAAAGAGATGGTGAAGATGGATGACGGCCGTGAACTGCCTCTGTACAAGCTGGACACTTCCAGCGAATCGCACCCCTTTTACACCGGCACGCAAAAATCCGTGGACAACATGGGTGGACGTGTCGAGAAGTTCCGCAACCGCTTCGGCAAGACTGCCGCCAAGTAAGCTGCGAAGAACTTCGAGTCGATAAAAAAAGCAGCCTGAAGTTCAGGCTGCTTTTTTTTCGCCCAACAGGCACGGTTATCCGTCATCATTCAGGCTTACGTCCAGAAACCTCTGACTTCCCGCTTTTGTTTTGAACCTGCCCTCCCCCGCCATCATTGCCCAGTCTGCGGTTCGCAGGCTGCCGCGCCTTGCGCTTGTGTTGTTTGGCGTGGCTTATGTGCTGCCCGGTTTTGTCGGTCGTGGCCCTTGGAAGAGCGCTGACATCACCGCTTTTGGCGTGATGCAAGAGCTCGCGCAAACCGGCAGCGGCTGGTTGCAACCCAGCCTAATGGGGCAAACCGCGGGCCTGGACGGGCTGCTGCCTTATTGGCTAGGGGCTGCGGCGATCTGGCTGCTGCCTTTTCTGGACCCGGCCCTGGCCGCACGCCTGCCCTATGTGGCACTGCTGGCGTTGACGCTTCTGGGAACCTGGTACGCGGTTTACTACCTAACACGCAGCCCGCAAGCCCAACCCGTGGCTTTTGCCTTTGGCGGCGAAGCCAAACCCTCTGACTACGCCAGAGCCATCGCAGACGCCGGCCTGTTGGCGCTGCTGGCTTGTTTGGGTCTGGCGCAGTTATCGCATGAAACAACAGCCGGCATGGCCCAACTCAGCTTTGCCACGCTGATGTTTTACAGCGTGGCAGCCAGTCCTTACCGCAGCCCCTGGCGGGTGCTGGGGCCGGCATCCGCCTTTGTCACCGGCATCGTGGGGCTCTCCCTGAGCGGTGCCCCCGCGGTGGCAACCTTACTGGGGCTGGGCTGCGTTGTGGTCGAGTGGTCACACAGCCGCTGGGGTGGTGTGACCGAAGACCATGCGTCAAACAGCCAGGACGTGCAGGCAGACCCCCGGGGCTGGATGCTCTTGATCACCCTGGCCACCGCAGGCGCAGCGGCCTTGGCTTATGCGCTGGACCAGTGGGCCTGGCGCGTCAACTTCAACGCCCTGAACCCCAGCCGGGCCAGCACGGAGTGGGGCCGGATTTTGCGCTTGTTTTTATGGTTCCCATGGCCGGCCTGGCCACTGGCTTTGTGGACCTTGTACCGCTGGCGCCTGCAACTTGCCAGCCGCCATGTGGCGCTGCCTCTTTGGTTTGCGGCGGTCGCTATAGGAGCCACCGTTTTTACCAGCGCATTTGAGCGCGCCCTGCTGCTGGGTCTGCCGCCGCTGGCGGCGCTGGCGGCCTTTGCGCTGCCCACGCTCAGACGCAGCGTGGCATCGCTGATCGATTGGTTCACTCTGCTGTTTTTCACCTCGTGCGCGATCATCATCTGGCTGATCTGGGTGGCCATGCAAACCGGTGTCCCCCGGCCCATGGCGAACAATGTGGCCAAGCTGGCCCCGGGCTTTGAGCCCAGCTTCTCGGCCCTGGCCTTTGTGCTGGCACTGGCCGGTACCCTGGCCTGGGCCTGGCTGGTGAAATGGCGCACCGGCCAGCAACGTGCGGCCATCTGGAAATCTCTGATCCTGCCGGCCGGGGGCGCCACGCTGTGCTGGCTGCTGTTGATGACTTTATGGCTGCCGGTGCTGGACTATGCGCGCAGCTATCTGCCGATGGCCCAGCAAGTCGCCAGACAAGTCAATCGGCACACCTGCGTTTCGGTGCTGGGCTTGAACTCCGCCCAGATCGCAGCGCTGCGCTACCACAGCAAGCTTGATTTACGACCCGTCGCACAAAGCCAGAACTGCCCTTACATGGTGGTTGACAGCGGCTCCCTGGCCGCGATGAAACAAACCCACCCTGAAAACGAATGGCAGCGCTTGATCATGGTTCGACGGCCCATGGACCGCAGCGAAAACGTGGTGGTGTTTCGCCGCCTGATGCCTGGCGCGTGAAAGAACTCAAGCTCATCTTGCGCCATGCCGGTACCGTGCTGCTGGGGCAACTGGCAGTGATGGCCTTCGGGGTGGCAGACACCGTGATTGCGGGGCGCTACAGTGACACGGCGCTGGCTGCGTTGTCGGTCGGCTCGGCCATCTACATCAGTGTTTATGTCGGATTGATCGGCGTGATTCAGGCGCTTTTGCCCATCTGGGCGCAGATGCGCGGCGCCCAACAGCATCACGCGCTGGGCCGGTCCATCCGCCAAAGCCTTTACCTGAGCGCGCTGTTGAGTTGTGCTGGCATGGCCGTGCTGCTGCTGCCCGGCCGCTTGCTGCAGTGGGCCGACATACCGCCAGACATGCAAGCAGAAGTGCGGGCTTATCTGGCTGTGCTGGCTCTGGCCTTTGCGCCCTCTCTTTTGTTCCGGCAGTTCAGCACACTCAATCAGGCCTTGGGTAAACCGGTGCTGGTCACCTGGCTGCAAGTCGGCGCGCTGGTTGTGAAAATTCCTCTGTCGATCTGGTTTGTTGCCGGCGGTGCAGGCCTGGCGCCCCAGGGTGCTGTGGGTTGCGCATGGGCCACGCTGGTAGTCAATTATTTCTTGCTGTTGATGGCAGTGCTGCTCTTGCGCAGCAACCCGATTTACCGGCCTTACCGGATCTGGGCCCCCATGGAAAAGCCCGACTGGCGGCAGATTGCCAGCTTCGCAAGACTGGGCCTGCCGGCCGGTATGTCCTACATGGTCGAGGTGACCTCCTTCACACTGATGGCGCTTTTCATTGCCCGGCAGGGCACGGTAGCTGCAGCCAGCCACCAGATTGCCGCCAGCCTGGCTGCGCTGCTTTACATGGTTCCCCTTTCATTGGCGATCGCCAGCAGCGCCCGCGTGTCTTACTGGATAGGCGCTGGCGAGCAGTCGCTGGCCAGGCGGGTTGTCGGTATGTCCCTTGGCCTGTCGGCACTCAGCGCCACGGCCTTGGCACTTTTACTGTGGCTTCTCAGCCAGCAGATTCCGGCCTGGTTTTCACGCAACCCAGAAGTGGTGATTGCGGCGTCCTCGCTGATGGGCTGGGTGGCGCTCTACCATCTGGCCGACTCAGTGCAGGCCTTGTGCGCCTTTTTGCTGCGCTGCTACCGCATCACCCTGGTGCCCCTGCTGATCTACGGGGTCCTGCTGTGGGGTGTGGGCTTGGCCGGCGGCTATTTCCTGGCCTACGGAGGCAGCGCCAGCCTGCCGGCGGCGCCCAACCCGGCCAGCTTCTGGTCTGCGGCAACACTGGCCCTGGCGGCTGTAGCGCTGAGCTTTTTGGCCCTGTTGTGGCGAGCCATGCAAGCCCCCCGGGATACAGCGACAAGACCCTGAAGCGGATGGCCCCCGGGCGCACCACAGCCTGCCCCAGGGCACAGCCCTGAAAAATATGACAATATCTAAATGTCACACAACTGTCATGTTGCCATCCTAAAGTGCGTTTTGTCTTTTCACAACCGCAACGAGGACTTTTTATGAACTTCAAACGCACAATGCTTAAGACGGTTGCCGCAACCGTCTTTACCTGCATCGCCATGGGCTCTGCAATGGCCGCCGACATCACCGGCGCCGGCGCTACATTCCCTTTCCCTATTTATGCCAAGTGGGCCGAAGCCTACAAAAAAGAAACCGGCATTGGCCTGAACTACCAATCCATCGGTTCTTCCGGTGGTATCCGCCAGATTCGCGCCAAAACCGTGGCTTTTGGTGCCACTGATGCGCCTTTGAGCGGTGCAGAACTTGACAAAGACGGCATGGTTCAATTCCCGGTCATTATTGGCGGAACGGTGCCCATCTTCAACTTAGACGGCTTTGGCAAAGGCGAATTGCGTGTGACTGGCCCTGTATTGGCCGAAATGTTCATGGGCAAGATCAGCAAATGGAACGACCCAAAGCTGGCTGCATTGAACCCGGGCAAGCGTTTGCCTGACACAACCATCACCGTGGTCCACCGCGCTGACGGTTCGGGTACAACCTTCAACTGGACCGACTATTTGGCAACGGTCAGTAAAGATTGGTTGGACACTGTGGGCCGTGGTGCTGCGGTCAAGTGGCCAGCCCCAACGTCTGTCGGCGGCAAGGGCAACGAGGGTGTAGCCGCCAACGTTAGCCGCACAAAAGGTGCTTTGGGTTATGTCGAGTACGCTTACGCCAAGAAAAATAACATCTCGGTAATGGCTTTGCAAAACAAAAACGGTGCTTACGTCATGCCCGATGACGAGACGTTTTCGGCTGCAGCGGCTGGTGCCGATTGGTTCAGCGTTCCGGGTATGGCTTTGTCCATCGTGGACCAGCCCGGTGCCAAGTCCTACCCTGTGACCACGGCCTCTTTCATCATGATGTACAAAACACCTGCTGACAAAGCTCAGTCGATTGAAGTCTTGAAGTTCTTTGACTGGTCTTTCAAAAATGGCAAGCAAATGGCTTTGGAACTTGAATACGTGCCCCTGCCTGATGCTTTGACCAAGCAAATTCGCGAGCGCGTTTGGACACAAATCAACACCAAGTGATGTGTTGAAGGGCCAAATTTGCTTTGGCCCTAAACCACCGACTTGCCGTGCGCTGGTCGGTGGTTTTTTTGATAAATCGTTTTATTTTCAAATCAGTTGCCCGAAGCCCAAACCATGAATTCCATTTCCGAGACCTCTTCTGGAACTGATTTGCACAGTGCCAGCATGGCGGCCGTGGCCAAACGCCAACGCTTTCAAGACGCTGTTTTTCACAGGTTGACCCAGTCCTTTTCTCTGATGGTGCTCATCGCATTGGCCGGCATCATCGTATCCTTGTTCATCAATGCTTGGCCTACTTTCGCCAAGTTTGGTGTGCATTTTTTGTTCTATGTGGAATGGGACATCATCAATTCCGAATTTGGTGCTGCAATTTCCATCGTTGGTACATTGCTAAGTGCTGGCTTGGCCATGCTGATGGCGGTACCTCTGGCCTTTGGCATCGCTGTTTTCTTGACTGAAACTTGCCCCGTCTGGTTGCGCCGCCCGTTGGGTACAGCCATTGAGTTGCTGGCTGCGGTGCCTTCCATTATTTACGGCATGTTTGGTTTGTTTGTTTTTGCGCCAGTGTTTGCGGATTACCTGCAAGTACCTTTGCAGTCTGTCTTGGGCGGCATGCCTTTGGTGGGTTGGTTGTTTGGCGGCGCCACCAACGGCTTAGGTATTTTGGCGGCCGGCATCATTTTGGCCTTCATGGTTTTGCCTTTTGTCGCGGCAGTGATGCGCGATGTGTTTGAGATCACGCCCCCCATATTGCGAGAGTCTGCCTATGGCTTAGGTTGCACCACTTGGGAAGTTATTCGGAAAGTAGTTTTGCCGTACACCCAAACAGGTGTTATCGGCGGCATCATGTTGGGTCTAGGCCGGGCTTTGGGCGAAACTATGGCTGTTACTTTTGTGATTGGCAATGCCAACCGCTTGCCCACATCTTTGTTTTCACCCGGCACATCGATTGCCTCGGTGCTTGCGAATGAATTCAACGAAGCCGAGGGCATGCATTTCAACACCTTGTTTGCCTTGGGGTTCCTGTTGTTCCTAATCACTTTTGTCGTGTTGGCGATGGCCAAATGGCTGATCATCCGGACTGAAAAAGCCAAAGGGCTTTGACATTAATTGCCATTTCGCTGTTACCGCGAAAATTTTCACACCAAGAATGCACACATGACGACGAAACCAAATTCCCTTTACCAAAGTCGCAAACGTACCAACTTTGTGGGTTTGATGCTGTCCATGCTGGCAATGAGCTTGGGCCTCATTGCGTTGCTGTGGATTTTGTTTGTTCTTTTTTCCAACGGCTTGGCTGCCTTGGAACTTACCTTGTTCACCAACGACACGCCAGCCCCTGGTTCTGAAGGGGGCGGTCTGCGAAACGCCATTTTGGGTAGCCTCATGATTGTAGGTTTGTCGGTGTTGGTCTCAACCCCTGTCGGTATTTTGGCGGGTATTTACTTGACCGAGTATGGTGACACCAGCAAAACGGCATCCTTCACCCGATTTGTGACCGACATCATGTTGTCTGCTCCTTCGGTGGTATTGGGTTTATTTGTCTACTCCATCGCAGTGGCCACAGTGGGTAATTTTTCTGGCTATGCGGGCAGCTTGGCGCTGTCTTTGATCGCCATTCCGGTGGTCATGCGGACCACCGAAAACATGTTGCGCTTGGTGCCGGGTACTTTGCGTGAAGCTGCATTTGCATTGGGTGCGCCACGTTGGAAAGTGTCTACCATGGTGACCTTGCGCGCAGCTAAAAGTGGGGTTATCACTGGTCTGTTATTGGCACTGGCACGAATCAGCGGTGAAACAGCGCCGTTGTTGTTCACTGCGCTGAACAACCAGTTTTACAGCACCAACATGGGTGCACCCATGGCCAATTTGCCTGTGGTGATTTTCCAGTTTGCCATGAGTCCTTACGAAAACTGGATTCAACTGGCTTGGGGGGGTGCATTGCTTATTACATTGGCCGTGCTGGTTCTGAACATCCTGGCGCGGGTTTTCTTCCGTGAAAAAGTAAGCGTTTAAAACTGCCAAGCTGCCGACTCGACTCATTTCAAAAATCGACTGACTGAACACCAACCGGACCGACAAAATGCCTGAAACCCTCACAGAACTTAAAAACGCGATTGAAGTGCGCAATCTCGACTTTTATTACGGTAACTTTCGCGGGCTTAAAGAAGTCACTATGAACATTGCAGAGCGTAAAGTCACGGCATTCATCGGGCCTTCAGGCTGCGGAAAGTCGACTTTGCTGCGAACACTCAACCGCATGTACAGTCTTTACCCCGGCCAGCGGGCTGAAGGCGAGATCAACTTTTACGGCACCAACATTCTGGACAAACAACAGGACTTGAACCTGCTGCGCGCTCGCATCGGCATGGTGTTCCAAAAGCCAACACCGTTTCCGATGACTATTTATGAAAACATCGCTTTTGGCGTTCGTCTCTACGAAAGCGTGAACAAAGTCGACATGGACGAGCGGGTAGAGTGGGCATTGACCAAGGCAGCATTATGGAACGAGGTCAAAGACAAACTGAATCAAAGCGGCCTCTCGCTGTCTGGCGGCCAACAACAGCGTCTTTGCATTGCTCGCAGCGTGGCCGTCAAACCATCGGTGTTGTTGCTTGATGAGCCGACCTCCGCACTGGATCCGATTTCTACCGGCAAGGTAGAAGAGCTGATCAATGAGCTCAAAAAAGATTACACCATTGCCATCGTGACTCACAATATGCAGCAAGCTGCCCGCTGCAGCGACTTCACCGCCTACATGTACCTGGGTGAACTGATTGAGTTCGGTGCGACCGAGCAAATATTTTTCAAGCCAAAACGTACTGAAACAGAAGACTACATCACAGGAAGGTTTGGTTAATCATGAGCGACAAACACATCTCCAGCCAGTTCGACACAGAACTCAACTCCATCTCTACCCATGTCCTGGAGATGGGCGGAATGGTTGAGGCACAGCTGCACCAAGCCATTTATGCTCTGGTGCATCTGAGCTTGGAGACAGCAGAACAGGTACTTGAAAAAGAAGCCGTCATCAACCAGATGGAGATGAGCATTGACCACGAGATCATCTCTACCATTGGCCGTCGTCAACCTACTGCGCGTGACTTGCGCTTTCTGATGGCGATTTCACGCACCACCCAAAATTTGGAACGTGCTGGTGACGAAATCGCCCGTATTGCACGCATGGTCAAATCCATCATACAAAACGGCACACCACGCAATTTGCCTAGCTCAGAATTGCGCGTGGCCTCTGACCTGGCAGCTGCCCTGCTGCGCAAAACGCTTGACTCGTTTGCTCGACTTGACACCACCATGGCAGTGGCCATCATCAAGCAGGACAACGAAATCGATGACGAATACAACGGTTTTTTGCGTAAGCTGATCACTTACATGATGGAAGATCCACGCACCATTTCGCCCAGCCTTGACTTACTTTTCCTTGCAAAGTCGATTGAGCGCGTTGGCGATCACGCGAAAAACATTGCAGAACAAATTATTTTCATCGTCAAAGGCGAGGATGTGCGTCACACGCCAATGAGCCAAGTGGAGTCCGTCGTCAAATGAGAAAATTGCCCAGAGTTCTGGTGGTGGAGGACGAACCCTCTATCGCTGAGCTGATCGCTGTGAACCTGCGGCATAACGGCTTTGCGCCAACCGTTGTTTACGACGGCTCTGCCGCCCAGCGGGAAGTCGATGCCGTATTGCCGGATCTGATTCTGCTGGACTGGATGCTTCCTGGTGAGAGCGGCGCTTCACTGGCTAGACAATGGCGTAAAAACGACCGCACTAAATCTGTACCCATCATCATGCTGACAGCCCGCAGCGACGAGTCTGACAAAATCCAGGGTCTTGATGCCGGTGCTGATGACTACATCACCAAACCCTTCTCAACGCAAGAAATGCTTGCACGAATCCGGGCGCTCATGCGCAGACGTGCACCCGAAACGATCAAAGATTCGGTACAGGTGGGAGAACTGATACTGGATGCCAGCACCTACCGGGTTTCATTCCAGTCTCATGAACTCAAAATCGGACCGACAGAGTTCAAGCTTTTGCACTACCTGATGAAGCATGCCGAGCGGGTGCACAGCCGCAGCACTTTGCTGGACAAGGTGTGGGGAGATCATGTGTTTATTGAAGAGCGCACGGTGGACGTCCATGTCAAGCGACTGCGCGAATCCCTTGGTGATGCATCCTGCATGGTGGAAACCGTCAGAGGTGCGGGTTATCGATTGACCGTTCAAGGCAAGCCAGTCATGGCGGCATGACGCGACGCCCGATTGAACTGCTGGGCCTCGTCACCCTTGGCGCTGCCTGGGGTCTTTTCGAAGGCTCTCCAGGTTTAACTTTTGCCGGCGCGGCATGTGGCGCAGTTGTTTGGATCGCCTGGGATACAGTGCGTGCAGCCCGTCTGCTGACTTGGCTGAACAACTTTGATTTATCGAGCTCTCCGCGACTCAACGGCTTATGGTTAGAGCTGTATGACCGAAGCAGGAAGGTTTTCAAAAAACTAGAAAAGCAACGGCTGTCAAGTGACATCAGGCTGTCTAACTTTCTGGCCGCAATTCAAGCATCGCCCAACGGCGTCGTGCTGCTCGATGATTCAGGTCGGATTGAATGGGTCAACCTGACCGCAGCCAACCAATTGGGTGTTGACCCCCAGCGCGACATCGGCCAGTATGTACAAAACCTGGTGCGGTCCCCTGTTTTTTCTGCCTACCTTGCCAATGCGGACTTCAGCGCCGAAATCCAGATCAACGGCGTGCGGGCAAGTGCAACACATCCTTCGCGCATATCCATTCAAATTCACCCTTATGGAAGCAGTCGCAAACTGATGCTCACCCGTGATGTGACTGCAGTAGAACTGGCAGAAGCGATGCGCAAAGATTTTGTAGCCAATGTCTCGCACGAAATCCGCACTCCCTTGACTGTTCTGAGCGGATTTGTCGAAACTCTGCAAACTCTGCCTATTCAAGAGCCTGAGCGCAATGTCTACCTCGGCTTAATGAGCCAGCAGGCACTGCGTATGCAAAGTTTGGTGAGTGATTTGCTAACGCTGTCTCGTCTCGAGGGCAGCCCCGCACCTGGACAAGGTGAATGGCTGGGCAGCGAGGAATTACTCACCCAAGCACTCCTTGAGGCCAGGGGTTTGTCGCAAGCGATCTCCCATCCGCCTCACGACATCCGCAGCATGGAAGGGCCAAGCTTTCTGGTAGCGGGAGCGCGATCAGAGCTGCTGAGTGCTTTGTCTAACCTATTGAGCAATGCTGTACGTTACACACCCGATGGCGGCGCAATTTCTGCCGGCTGGAGACTCAAGGACGGTAGTGCTGAATTTTTCGTCGAGGACAGCGGTCCGGGAATTGAAGCTGAACACCTGCCGCGCCTGACAGAGCGTTTTTACCGCGTAGACCGCAGCCGTTCGCGTGAAACCGGCGGCACAGGTTTGGGCCTGGCCATCGTTAAACACGTGGCTCAACGCCATGGCGGACATATCAACATACAAAGCGCAGTAGGTAAAGGTTCTATTTTTTCTATCGCGCTTCCGATGTCACGGGTTCAAGCATTTTCTAAAGAAGAGACACACCTCCAGCCAATCACACCAATGCCAGTGATTCAAGCTTTAACTGAAAATGAGCGAGATTAGGCGTGACGGCTTGCGGATCTTTAGCCAGGTCA
>JBIKPY010000117.1:0-3920 GCA_044357185.1 Polaromonas sp. | reverse complement strand
AATGTGCAAGATGCGTTGCTGGCCGTCCGGCAGCTTCAGTGCAACAGGCGTTAACTGCCGGGCTGCGCTACTGATGTCGGCGGGACAGTCCAAATAGGGCGCTTCTTTCCAGCCCTGGCGACTGCCGATCATGCCGCTTGCAATCAAGGCGCAGTTGTGTTGGGCCAGCCAGTCGCCGCAAAGGCTCAGCAGCGCTTGTTCAAATGCGCCGCCGACCACCGCCATCACGCCGCCCGGTGCGCTGCGGTGTTCTATGGACTGGCCCTTGGCGTCCAGCAAGCAGGCGCGCAGGTTGGAGGTGCCCCAGTCCAGGGCGATCAAGGCGACAGTATTCAAGGTTGACTTTCCAATGTAGAGATAACAAAGTGAGTGTGGTAGGTTAATTCTGTGTCGAGTTGCCCGGACTTTTCGTAAAACGCGTCAAGGATCGGGTACACCCCGGAGAACGCAGCCATCAGTGCTTTCCCTTGGAGCGAATAAATTGCCAAACTGATTCGTTCGGTTCTGTGCCAAGGCCCGGACCCTCTGGCAGGATGAATGCACCGGCCTCACAGCGCATGCTGGTGTTGACGTACTGAAGATTACGGTCAAATACAGAGTGCTGGTATTCATGCATCGGACAGTTCGGCAAAGCCGCAGTCGCGTGCAAACTGGCAGCCTGAAAAATACCGATGCCAATGCTGGCATGCGGAATCACCTTGACGTGAAAGGCATTGGCCATGCGAGCGATCTGCATGAATTGACTGATGCCGGTGTGTCCCATTTCCGGTTGGATGATGGACATGGCTCGGCGCTCCAGGCGTGGACGTACTTCATACACGGTGCGCCACTCTTCTCCCAGCGCCAGCGGCACCCGGATGCTGGCACCCACGTGGGCCTGTCCCTCAATGTCTTCAGGCTGGCAAGGCGCTTCGACAAAATACGGGCGGTAAGGCTCTAATTGACTGATCAGCTGAATCGCTTCTTGAGCGCTGAACTTCCAGTGCAGATCGACCATCAGTTTGACGCCGGGGCCAAGCCCTTCGCGCAGTACCCGCATCTCATTGACGATACCTTCGTGCGAAACCGCTGCAGCGTACTTGAAGGCACCAAAACCGCGCGCTTTGAAATCCTGCGCCATTTGCAGGCGTGCCTCCAGCGTGGCGGCTGGCAGGCCTGAAACATAGACCGGAATTGATTCCATCCGCTGGCCGCCCAGCAGTTTGACCAGCGGCTGCTTTACCAGCTTGCCAAACAAATCCCAAATGGCAATGTCAACGCCGGCAATCGCATCCATGTAGTAACCGCCAAAAAACCCACGTACGCGCATCATGTCGTACAGGTCTTCTTGAATCACCATCGCATCGCGCGGGTCGCGTCCAATCGTCACAGGCCCCAGTACATCATCAATGATGCTGGTGACGGCATCCGGCGCCACGATGCCGTAGGTTTCACCCCAGCCCACGGTGCCATCTTCTGCGGTGACCTTGATAAGCACCGACATGTCAGAGTCCGGGTAGATGCACCGATTGCCCTTGCGGATCAGGTAGCCGCGGCTGTTGATGGATTCGCCGGGGCCCAGCGGCCCGAGGTAGGGCGTTTGCCTGGGGATGGAGATGATGAAAGTTTCAACGCTGATGATTTTCGGGAAATCGTTCATGTGTCGGATGCCTTGTTTCGTTGTAATTTCCCCGGGCGGCTCAGCAGGCACGTTGCCCGTTGGTCAAAAAAAGAGGTGGGCTTGTTAAGGTTCAAATTGCAAACCCACTATCGCGCCTAAGCCAATGGCGCTGTCGCGGTCGGGCCCCGGATCATACGCAGGAAGGTAGATTTGCCGCAACCGGAGGGCCAGACAAAACACAGAACTCGCCGTCATCAACCGTCAGATCAAGACCATGGATGACGGCCCTGTCGCCAAAAGATTTGGCAAGCTGTTTGAGCTCAAGCTTTGCCATGCGCCGCATTTGCGGGGAGACTCAGAGTGGCCAGTTTCTGGGCGGGCAGCAGCAAATCCTGCATGTCGCCCATGAAGGCGTTCACATCCGCCAGGTCTAAGGTGTCAAGCTGCGGGCCGGCAATGCGCTGAGCCGGGCATTTGATCAGCCCCCGCCCAAAAAGTACTTGCTTGGTCAGCGACCAGCGAAACACGGCCTGAATATTCAGAATCGGCAGCATGCGGGTAAAAATTTCTCTAACCTTTTTCTCATCACCTTGCCGGTGGGCTTTGAACAATGCCACATGCACTTCCGCCAGTTCGATGGCCGGCATGGTGCCGCAAGCGCCGCGTCGCAGTTCATCGGTGATGTAGCGACCGCCTGCGCCGCCTAAAACACCGCGCAGGCTGGCCGGCGCACCGGCGCGAACGGTGCTCAGGCGCTGCCCGCTAGGCAAGCTTTCTTCTTTGATGTATTCAATGGCCGGTACGGCCTTGAGAATTTCCAGCAGCACCGTGGCGTCCAGGCCTGCGCCAACCGGCGGCGGTACGTTTTGCAGCATCAACGGCGTACCCGGAACACCGGCAGCCAGTTGCGCAAAATACGCCGACTGTCCTGCGGCTGTGGGTAAATGGGGCGGTGCGGCGACCATCAAAGCTGCGGCCCCTGCATGGCTGGCATGTTTCGCCAGTCGCATGGTCATGGCCGGATCGCTGCTTGACACGCCAATCACGACCGGGACACGGCCGGCTACTTCTTCAAGCACGACTTGCGTGAGTTGCGTGCGCTCCTCTTCGGAGAGCTGGGCGAATTCACTGGCCACACCCGGAAATGTCATGCCGTCCACACCGCAGCACAGCAGGTAGCGAATCAGGCAACGCAAAGAATCGATGTCGGGTTGAAGTGCCAAGTCAAACGGCGTAGGCAGCACTGGAAAAACGCCAGCGATGCTGCGGCTTGCTGGCGGTGTTGATGTGATGGGGTGAGTCATGTTTTCGGATCTTCTTGTAGTTGAACAGCTTGGCGGCCCCACCAGCTGCGCATTTTGGGCGATATCAGGGCGGAAGGCGCCAGCGATGTCAGACCCCCGTCTACCGGCAGGTCCACACCCGTGACAAAGCTGGCTTCGTCCGATGCCAGATAGACAGCAGCCATGGCCACGTCATCCGGCATGCCGACGCGCAGCCGGAGCATTAATCTGCTTTGATCCCAGCGCTCTGAATCACCTTTTTGTAAGTGTCAAACTCAGCGGCCATGAAAGCCTGGAACTCAGCCGCCGTATTTCCCACGCGGATGATGCCTCTGTCCTGCAGCTTGGCTCTGGCCTCGGGTGTGCGCAGAAAAGCCTGAACTTCCAGCGACAGCTTGTTGACGATCGCCGGCGGTGTGCCGGCAGGCGCCATCAGACCATGCCAGGGTTTCACATCAAAGCCCGGCACCAGGTCGCGCAGCAGCGGCAGATCAGGAGCGAAAAATGCTTTTTCAGGTCCGGCAACGCCCAGAGCGCGCAGCTTGCCGGCCTGCACCTGAGGCCAGCTGGTGGCGGCGGCATCCATGGAGGCAATCACCTGGCCGCCAATCAGGTCGGTCATCATGGGTGCAGAGCCTTTGTAAGGCACATGCAGCATTTTGGTGTCTGTCTTTTGCAAAAACAGCTCCATCGCAATGTGCAGCGACGATCCCACGCCCGATGAGCCGTAGGCCAATTTGCCCGGGTTGGCCTTGAGGTAAGCAATGAACTCTGGAATTGTTTTGGCCGGTACTTTTTCAGCATGGACCACCAGCACCAAAGGCGTCACGCCAACCAGTGAGATGGCTGAGAAGTCATTGATAGGATGGTATGAAAAAGCAGTCGGTTGCAACGCCGGGTTTATGGCATTGGCGGCGATATTGCCCAGCCCGATGGTGTAGCCGTCAGCGGGGGATTTGGCCAGCAAGCCAAGCCCCACGGCCGAGCCTGCACCCGGCTTGTTGTCCACGGTGACCGGCTGTCCCCATTTGCTTTGC